>CAZRQJ010000060.1:0-12568 GCA_964602075.1 uncultured Planctomycetia bacterium | reverse complement strand
CGAACATTTCATACAATCCTTTATCAACGATTGAACATGAAACGACAGTTTCTCATACAAAGGACGACTCCGAACAGAACGATTTGAAAAGAGATGACATTCAACAGATTACAGAGCTGCCTGAAGCTGGTCATTATTTAGAATTAAGTGATTCCACCTCAAAGATAGGCAGTGAATTCCAAGACGAACCCAAGCGTTTTGTAGATCCGCCTCCCTTAACTGTTGAAACGCTTGAATCAACCGAAACGAAAAATGATAAACTAAGCGAATCTAGCGTGCGGCGATACAAAGATTTCATATCACAAGGTGTTTGGACTGGAGTTGTGCCTTCCGAATCTGACGAACCGCGTAAAAGCGATACATATTTAGATACTCCGTATAATCGAGACGAACTTGATCGCAAGCTGTTTTTCGTACATCACGAAGCGCACAGCATTTTAGAAGAACAAGGCTACAACGTTCTTCATATTGCAGTTGGATTGCTCGAATGGTATGAAAGCGATGTAAGCGATATAGCTCGCCTTGCGCCTGTTGTATTGCTACCTGTTACTCTAACCCGAAACCGCATAGGCGGCAGGTACAGCATTAAATGGAGCGGCGATGACCCGATGGGAAACATATCGCTGATTGAAAAGCTCAAAGAGCAGTTCGTGGACATACCCGAATTCGCTATGCCTGAATCGAGCGAAGAAGAAAAAACATATCTTAACGACTACTTCACGCTCGTATCAAAAGCGATTGCGAAAAAACCGAAATGGAAACTCCATCTCAACCTCAACATGGACTTCTTCAGCTTTACGAAGTTTGTGATGTATAAAGACCTCGACCCCGCTGCTTGGCCCGAGGGCAGAACGCCTGCAGAGCATTCGTTAATATTGGAATTGTTCGCACCAACACGCACTCTCGAAGAACTTCAAAAAGACGACGGCTTTCCTGAAAACGAGATAGATTTGCTGCTCACAGCGCGTGATATGCACCACATTCGCGATGCTGACCCGTCGCAGATTGCTGTAATAGAGGATATTAAGAACGGGCGCAATCTTGTCGTTGAAGGACCTCCCGGCACAGGCAAGTCGCAAACGATCACGAACGCTATTGCAGAACTGATTTACAAGGGCAAAAGCGTGCTGTTCGTCAGCGAGAAGATGGCGGCGCTTGAAGTCGTCAAATCGCGTCTTGACGAAGCGGGTCTAGGCGACTTTTGTCTCGAAATACACAGCAATAAAGCGAATAAGCGAGAAGCGCTGCGCGAGATCGCACGCGTATCCTCGCTTGAGCCGATAAAATCGCAATCGCTTGATGTTGAGCTTGATAAACACACAACTCTACGCGACGAGTTAGGCGCGTACGCATCAGTGCTGAAAAGTACATTCGGGGAGTCTGGCTTTACGCTTTGGAAGTTGTACAACGACAGAATAGAAGCGTTGCTTCATCTCGGTGAGTTGGGTGTTGATGCTTATAAAGTTGACATTACCGATTGCGAGAAGTGCGATCTTGCTTTGTACGGCGCGGCACTTGACGCCCTCGACGACATCGCCCAGTTTGCGCCATCAATAGGTGAAATTCACCAACATCCATGGCGCGGGTTTTATCCCGATGTAGTTACCCAGAATGTCGAACGCGAAGTTACCTCTCTGACAAAGGAATTATCCGCGAAGCTAATCTCTTTGTTAGATATATTAAATGAAATCGCTAATTCCCTGCCTGTTAACTCACTATTGACACTCCACGATGCTGAATTGGCGCGTCATGCGGCGAATCTATTTTCAAACGTCCCGCAGGTTGACGCGGCGCTGTTGAATTCGACGCTTTGGAACGAGAAACCTCTCGATGTTGACACGCTGATAGACACCGTCGCGGACTTTAGAAAACTGCGCAACACCTTGTTTGAAACGATGAAACCGACTGCGCTTGTAAATTCCGTCGCTAATGACGCGACTAAGTTCAGCGTAATGCACAAATCCGTATTCAAATACCTGAATCCATCTTATTACTCAATAAAAAAGAAGGTGTTGGCGCAATACAAAGAAAAGAATAAGGTGACTGATGCGGAAATAGCTCGCGATTTAGTGCTGCTTGCAGACGTTATTGATCGTAGAAAAAAATTGCTTATTCGAGATGCTCGCGGCAAGGAATTGTTCGGTTCGGTTTGGAAATGCGACGAAACCGACGCTGAAATCCTCACGAAAACGTCCGAGTGGTTACAGCTTTTTAGAAGGTTGACAGTTGTCGGAACGTTGACTGATAGCGCCGCGGACTTCGCATTAGAAGTTTTAACCGATAACAACAAGAATCGGTTTGGAACGTTAAGGGTAAGAATCAAAGATGCGCTATTCGATTTCAATAAGCTCTTCGTTCAGTTTTGCGAGACTCTCAACCCTGATTTTTCAAAGCTGTTCAATACTGACAAGTTAGCGATGCCATTGAACGGTTTGCTGAAGACGCTCGACCGAATTATGCCAAATATATCCATGCTTCAGCGTTGGTCGCAGTATGCTGAACTCGCTCGTGTCGCGGGTGAATCATTCGCAGCACAGTTGATTTCAGCATTTGAAAACGGACTAATCAAACATAACGCATTAGCAACCGTTTTCAAGTTAAACTACGCAGAATCAATGATCGAATACGCCGTAAAATCCAATAGAACTTTAGCGATGTTCGATCGCGACATACACGAAGGTAAGATAAAGAGATTCATTGACCTTGAACGTAAGATCATAGAAGAAGGAAGAAAGAAACTTGTAGCAGACTTAACTAGCAGGCGTCCGCGAATTGTCGGCGGTGGCATACCCGGCTCTGCCCTCGGTGTTCTAACAAAAGAAATGGCTAAAAAACGCGGACACATACCGTTGCGGCGGTTGTTTTCTATTGCAATAAGCCTGATTCAGAAGATCAAGCCTTGTTTCATGATGAGTCCGTTGTCAATAGCGCAGTTCTTAGACCCTACGTCGTCAAGGTTCGACGTAATCATATTCGACGAAGCATCACAGGTTCGACCCGAAGATGCGCTTGGTGCGCTCTTACGGGGTGCCCAACTTGTCGTAATGGGCGACGACAAACAGCTCCCGCCAACAAGTTTCTTCGATAGAGTCGTAGATCCTGCAGACGAACAGTTTGAAGAAGACGAGTTTGTTGAATCGAATATTGGACTCGAAAGCATCTTGGGACTCGCGAAAACGGCATTTACGTGCAAGCCGCTCAAGTGGCACTATAGAAGCCGCCACGAATCGCTGATCGCTGTGTCTAACTATCGTTTCTACGACAATATGCTCTGGATATATCCGTCGCCAATTACCGATCCTGAAGAGCTGGGTTTATCCATCGTTCATTTGCCTGACACAGTTTACGATCGTGGCAAGAGCAGAACAAACAAACAGGAAGCGGCTGCGGTCGTAAAGGCGGCAATCGAGCACTTTCAGATTCACCCGAATAAAAGTCTCGGAATTGGAGCATTCAGCATATCGCAGCAACAGGCGATACTTATTGAAGTTGAACGTGCGATTCGTGAAAATCCAGAACTTGAGCAGTATTTTCGACTTGACCAGTTCGAACATTTCTTTGTCAAGAACCTCGAAACTATTCAGGGAGACGAGCGCGACGTTATCTTTATATCTGTTGGTTATGGCAAGGATAAAGACGGCAAGCTATCTATGAATTTTGGTCCGCTAAACCAAACAGGCGGCGAACGGCGATTGAACGTGCTTATCACGCGTGCACGAGAAAAGTGCGTCGTCTTTTCTAACTTCAAAGCAGACGATATGCGGCTCGGCGCAAATACCGAAGGCGGAACTATCGGTGAACAGGGAGGTGTAGCGGCGTTAAAGCAGTTCTTGCAATTTGCCGAAACGCGCGTATTAGCCGACATATCGGTTTCGCAGAAGGAATCCGAATCGCCGTTTGAAAAGAACGTAAAAGCGTTTCTTGAGTTAAACGGATATAAAGTCGAATCGCAGGTTGGATGCGCGGGTTTTCGCGTAGACTTGGGTGTTTTATCTACGATGTCGCAAGGGCGATACGTCGCGGGCATTGAATGCGACGGCTGGAAATATCACAGCGCGCCTGTTGCGCGTGATCGTGACAGACTGCGTCAGCAGGTTCTGGAAAGGCTCGGTTGGCGAATAATTCGCGTGTGGTCAACAGATTGGTATCGCTCGTCCGATTACGCAAAGCAACGCTTGATTGAAGAACTAGAAAGTGCCGTAATAGACGAACGCAACAAGGAAATCAACGCCATAAAAGCAAATCCAATCATTCCAGCGCAGCAAGCTAGGATAGAAGGCGAATCCGCGTTGAAAGGCGGGAATGATGTCGCCAACCAGTCTCCGATGAAGCAAACCCGCCGCGATGAAACAAATAAGCTCGAAAACGGAGTCTTTGATTATGAAGTTTGCAAATCGTTTGGTGTAAGCAGAAGGAAGGACATTCTCAATACTCCCGTCGATCAGCTTGCGGTCGCGGTAGTAAAAATCGTGGAAACTGAATGGCCAGTACATATTGACGAAGTAATGAAACGTCTGCGCGAGCATTGGAACTTAGCGCGTATTGGCTCTAACATTGAAAGCCAGATAAAGATGTCTATTGCATATTCAATTCGGCAAGGATTGATTGTTAAACGCGGGGCTTTTCTCTATATACCTTCATTTTTCGATGCGACAAATCCTGCAACGATAAATGTCAGAAAGCGTGATGTGAATCCCAAGCCCGACACCGAACTGATTGCGCCTGAAGAATTTGAAGCAGCAATGCGAATAGTTATAGAGGCCCAGTACTCGATTTATCCCGACGAATTAGTCAAACAAGCGGCATACTTAGTTGGTTTCAAAGCGGTGTCGGAACAAGCGCGAAATCACATTCAGAAAATACTAGACGATGCACTATCTAACTCTCGACTGCACTTGAAAGCGAACGGAATGGTGGAATTGACTAATTGAACTTCAAATAAATAAACCTAAAAATTACTGAAACACGATCAACACTTGATCCAGCGAAACGTTTTCGCCTTTACTAACAATGATTTCTTTAACGATTCCGTCAACCACAGACGTAATTTCATTCTCCATTTTCATCGCTTCAAGAATCGCGACAACCTGCCCTAATTCTACACGCTCTCCCGGTTTAACGTTGATTTCCAACATCTTGCCCGGCATTGGCGAGCGGACTTCTTTCTTGACGCTTTTTGCCTGCGCCCCGACATAGCTCGCAAGAACTCGTTCAAGCTGTTCCTGTTGTGGCGTTTTGACGGAAACTGGAAATACTCGCGCTGCGGTCGTAACCTCTTTAATTTTCCCCTTGTCGCGCACCAACTCGAAAAAACGAACGCGATTATCGATGGAAACTGTGACACTTTCCGATTTCAATTCGATAATCTCGACTCTAACTCGTTCGTTTCCTCTGATGAAGAAGAACAAGTGTTCGTTGTCTTTATCTGGTTCGACAATGAATTCGAACACCTTGTCGCCAATTTGTGAAATTATTTCCATTATCATACTCCTGAAAAATCCGTCTGATCTTTCCTGTGCGCAAGCTCCCATGCCGTAAAATCATTCTCCGCACCATCTACCACCGGCAGTGTCTTCTGCTTTGCAAGATAGTAGTCGAGAGCTGATGCCACCGCAATATCTGCAGTTTCCGATGTGCCGACTACAGTCTCGTATGTCTTGTCGAGCGAATCGCCTGCGAAATACTTATCAACAAAACCAGTGTCATGCTTTCCCTTAACAAACTCGTTATGAGCAAACACGAATTCATGAAATGGAATTGTTGTCTTGACTCCTGTTATAACAAACTCGGACAGAGCGCGTCTCATTACGCTAATTGCCTCTTCACGATCGCTTCCGGTCGCAATCAACTTTGCGACCATCGAATCGTATTCCATCGGTATAGTATAGCCTTCGTAAGCGCTTCCATCCAGCCTTATCCCTCTGCCGAGAGGTGGAATGTAGCGGTTGATGCGTCCGAGCGCTGGTAGGAACTGACGGAAAGGATCTTCAGCATTTATACGCGCCTCAAAACTATGTCCGCGGATCACAATATCTTCCTGCTTTAGCGACAGCTTCTGACCCATCGCTACGAGAATCTGCTGACGAACCAAATCCACGCCAGTTATCTCTTCGCTTACAGGATGTTCAACTTGAAGACGAGTGTTCATCTCCATAAAATAATAGCCGCCTTTTGAATCAAGCAGAAACTCGACCGTTCCCGCGTTCGAATAGTTCGCAGCGCGTGCGGCGCGACAGGCTACTTCGCCCATTTCTTTACGCATTGCAGGCGTTAATGCGGGACTAGGCGCTTCTTCTATTAACTTCTGATGGCGACGTTGAATGCTGCAATCGCGTTCGCCGAGATGAATCACGTTGCCGTGTTCATCAGCGAGGACCTGAAACTCGATGTGTTTCGGGTTATCAACGCAACGTTCGATAAACACCTCATCGCTGCCAAAAGCTCCGCGTGCTTCGTTTTGACATGCGCGAAAAGATTTTTCAAGATCCGCTTCTTTTCGGACGACGCGCATCCCGCGACCGCCGCCGCCCGCCGCTGCTTTCAGTATGACGGGCAGTCCTATCGCTTGTATTAAGATAATAGAGTCTTCGACGTTTACAATCGCGCCAGCGCTGCCTGGAATAACAGGTATCTCTTTCGTCGCCATTATCTCTTTTGCGATCAGCTTGTTACCGAGATTGCGAATCGCTTCTGGAGACGGACCTATGAACTTAATCTTTGCCTCGCCGCATGCCGCTGCAAAATCAGAATTCTCCGAGAGAAACCCATACCCCGGATGAACGGCGTCGCATTTCATTTCGCGCGCTATATCGATAATCTTTCCAATCTGCAAATACGTTTCTGCGGAACTGCGTCCAGATAGATGCACTGCGTATTCCGAATGAACAATATGTAGAGCGTTCCTATCCACGCTTGAATAGAGAGAGACGGTTTCGATTCCCATTTCTTTACAAGTACGGATAACGCGGAGCGCAATCTCGCCTCGATTAGCAACAAGAATTCGGTTGATACGTTTTCTTTTTGTCATTTCATCACCTGCCCGATAAAATCTGTTCAATAGAGCATCAACAATTACAAAGGCATATTCCCATGCTTCCGCTTCGGTCGAAGATCGACTTTACCTTTGAGCATTTCAAGCGCGGCGATAATTTTCGGTCGCGTGTCGCGCGGATCGATAACGTCGTCGATAAATCCACGCTCTGCAGCGAGATAAGGATTCATCAAATCATCGGTATATTTGTCAATTAGTTCCTGACGCTTTTTAGCGGCATCCTTGGCTTGCGAAATTTCTTTACGATGAATGATATTCACAGCACCCTGCGCACCCATCACCGCTATCTCCGCCGTAGGCCATGCCATGTTGTAATCGCTTCTAACATGACGACTGCTCATCACGCAGTATGCGCCGCCGTAACTCTTTCGCGTGATCACAAGTATTTTGGGTACGGTCGCCTCGCAGTATGCGTAAAGCAACTTTGCACCGTGACGAATCACACCGCCCCACTCTTGATTTGTTCCCGGTAAAAAGCCCGGCACGTCTTCAAACGTAACTATCGGAATGTTGAACGCGTCGCAGAAGCGGATGAAACGCGCGCCTTTAATGCTCGAATTTATATCCAAACACCCCGCAAGTTCTTTAGGCTGATTCGCGACAATACCTACGGTATTGCCATTGAGTCTAGCGAATCCAACGATTATATTCGGCGCATATATCGGCATAACTTCAAAAAACGAATCAAGGTCGAAGACAAGTTCGATAACTTGTTCCATATTGTATGGACGGTTCGGGTCGTCGGGAATGATCCTTGACAGCTCTTCTTCTTTACGGTTTACATTGTCTGAAGTCTTTGCGTTAGGTGGATTTTCCATATTGTTCGACGGCAAATAGCTCAACAGTTTTCGGATTCCGTGCAAGCAGTCCATTTCGTTTTTCATCGCGAAATGTGCAACGCCCGAAGTCTGGTTGTGAGTTAATGCTCCGCCAAGTTCTTCAAATGTCACGTCTTCGTTCAAAACCGCTTTGATTACATCCGGACCGGTTAGGAACATAAAACTCGTGTCGCGAACCATAAACGTGAAATCCATAAGCGCTGGACTGTAAACCGCCCCGCCGGCGCATGGGCCCATAATCGCAGCAATCTGTGGAATCACGCCGCTCGCCATCGTGTTGCGGAAGAAAATATCTGCATAACCACCGAGAGAAAGCACGCCTTCTTGAATGCGCGCTCCGCCCGAATCGTTAAGAGCGATAACTGGACAACCGACTTTGATCGCAAAATCCAGCACTTTACAAATTTTCGCAGCATGCCTTTCGCCGAGTGAACCGCCCATAACTGTAAAGTCTTGCGCAAACACGCATACACGGCGACCTTCTATCGCGCCGAATCCGGTTACTACGCCGTCGCCGGCAATCTTAAACGTCGTGCTCTGCGTAAACAGGTCGAATTCTTGAAACGTATGCTCGTCGAGCAGAATATCAATTCGTTCACGCGCAGTCAGCTTGCCTTTTTCGTGCTGCTTTTTAATAGAATCTTCGGTAGATACGTTAATCGCGTTCTTTCGACGGATTGACAGGTCCTTGATGCGCGATTCGGTAGTCCTTTTTACAGTCATTTTACCCCTCCTCGTGTTCCTTAAATTCAACAAGTACGCCTTCCAGCCCTTTAGGATGCAGAAAAGCGATTAATTCGCCGAGCGACTCACGCGGCGCCGCGTCGATAAGCGGAAAATCTGCGCCCTTAACACGCTCCCACTCGAACTTGATATCGCCGACTTTGAAACAGATGTGGTGAATACCCGCGCCGCGCTTCTCGATGAACTTGTGAATCGTACTCGATTCGTCCCACGGACACAACAGTTCAATGCAAGCGTTCTCGACAGGTATCATCGCGAGATTCATGCGCGCATGCTCGACGCCGCAGCGCGTTACCGCGTCCGCGTTTACATTGAGCAGTTTGCACCAACGTTCGATAGCCGCTTCAAGCTCGGTTACAGCTATGCCGATATGGTCTATAGCTATCATACTTACACCACCAATGAAACATATATGCCGCGCAGGCGCGTCAAACGTGCGCGCTCGCGAAACAGCAAAGCTAGAATGTTACCATATCGGATTGCGAGAGGAACACGACGTGAATGCATGTTATTCATAAACAAAGTTTGAATGGGTTAGAGCAATGGGTAATGTAGGCTGGTAATAAATTTTTACTGATCGTTATAACCAATCAGACAAGCTCTCGAAGAAACAACAAAATATTATGGAACTCATCAATCAGTTATGGTATGATATTATGTCATACTTTGAGGTGACTTATGAGCAAAAGGAAAATCGCAATTACAATCGACGAAGGATTGGTTGATGAACTCGACCTTCTTGTCGAGCGCAACGTCTATCCCAGCAGAAGCCAAGCTATTGAAACTGCACTTACGCTCACGAGCGAGCTTTCGAAACGTCGTAGATTACTCACCGAACTTGCCAAACTCAATGCCGACGAAGAAATAGAACTTGCAGAGGAATTCATGAACGTTGATGGTATCAGATGGCCAGAATATTAAGAGGGGGCATTTACTGGGCTGATATAACTGACGGAAAGGGGCACGAACAAGCTGGTGTTCGTCCTGTTCTCGTTATCAGTCACACGGAATTCAACGCGACATCAAAAACAGCTATTGTAATACCATTAACGAGCGCAGAACAAAAAGCAGGATATCCGCTGACACTTGAACTTAGTAACATTGATTTACCAAAGAAATCCTGGCTGAAAATATCGCAGATTCGAACTTTATCTACGGTACGACTCGGTTCTCTGATAACTGAAGTTGACGAATCTACTCTAAAAAAGACCATACAAGGATTAAATGAACTAATCAATTGACAAGATGTGTCCAGTTGAAAACAGTTGCTTTAGATAAGCAATAAAGATATCAGAGGAGAAGCAAATGAAAAAACTGATTTGCGAAGACGAGGTTAATATTGCAGTTGCAAACTGGTTCAAACAAAGAGGCGCGGTAAATGTTAAAAGACTGACAGGTCGAGAACATGGTTTCGACGTTTCAGGCGAAATTGATGGAGTTCCCTTTTTCGTTGAATCAAAAGGTGAAACGCCGAACGATCCTAACAAAACACACGAATTTCAAGGATCAGATTTCGATATAAGTGTAGCTGAACAAGTTTTCAAAGCTCTTTCATTCCAGAAAAACCATCCTGAATGTAAGTCATATATCGCCAATCCCGCTAATAAAAAAATTGCATTTAGGCTTAATAAAATCGACTGGAAAAAACTCGACATTAGCACGCTTTGGGTTAGACCCGATATGACAGTATATGAAGGCGAGTTTCAAAAAGAAAGCGAAAAATCTAATCTAAATACTGTGATTAACAATCCAATATCTACTTATGAACTAACGCCAAACCCAAATGTGAATAGAGCTGATAAATCAAACTACAATAGCGAGCAATTAGGAGGATACAAATTCGGTATCGCTCTTGCGATTCTGTTTCCAAACTGGGTAATAACTGAAACTATGATAAGAAACTGCAGCACAATTTCAGGTTCGTATCCAGAGGCAGCTTCAATATTCAAGTATCTAACCAATCAAGGTGGATCTAAAGACATTAAAATCTGGGTTGAAAAGCATGGTGGAAAAGAAGCCGTGCTTGCATCAGGTCGAAAGTTGCTGGAAAGCAATCCAGTGCTTACTGAAGCGATTAAGAATGAAGTTAATCACTTGCTTGGCATTCGATAAGTCAATACACTGTAAAAACGAGCGATTTCTTTACTAATAGGACCGTATGTTTATCTATCAACAGCAGCCTGATACGTAAACGGGCGGTGTCGCGGTTTATGAATAGGCTTACCAATCAGAATTTTAAGCATTGACTTATGTTTGTTCATAACTCGTCGCAAAGCACATTACCCCGCGTCAATCCCTACGCTCCTTGCGTACGGCGCGTTGAAGTTGTCATCGCGATGCCACACCTTTCCATCGCCGGCAAACTCAAGCGGTTTGAGCGATTTGATATCGCCATCGAACGGTTTCTCTATGTTTTCTGGGATTTCGAGGTAACGGTCGTTCCCCCCGCCGTCTATGAACAGTCCGACAGTGAGAGCGTAATCGCGCAGGCTGCCTATCGAATCCGTCCATGTTTGCCCCAAACCTACGCCGTAAAGCAGGTATGTATCATCTCCGCCTTTATCCCAGAACACTCCGATTGAGTTTATATTGCCTGTGCCGATTGAGATACTACCGCCTTGATAGAAATCGTTTCCTGCAGAATCTTCGAACCAGCCGATACAGAAGTCGCGTCCATGCCCGATTGATTGACGTAAATAACCATAGTAAACGTCGTCACCGGCATCGTCTTGGAACACACCGAACGCATAGTGCGGGGGCGCGGCGAGTGTATAGTGTGCCGACATATAAATATCGTCCCCCGATTTGTCGCTGAAAATACCAATACCACCCCAGTAGCCGCCGCCGAGCGCGTAGATACCGCAGTCGTGGATATCGTCACCGCCTCCGTCAACTAATATACCGACTCCGCCAGCCCACGAATGTCCGTCGCTCATATCGCCGCGCCTGCCGAATCCGAATCCTTGCGCGAAATTAAGATTGATAATCGGACTGTGCGCTGCGTCGTACTTGATGTCGGTTGTGTTCGCGATATAGTCGTCGTTTCCTGCGCCGTCGAGAAGCATCCCGACACCCATCGTGTAGCCGTAACCCTGACCGAAAACGTATAGTTCGTAATGGTCGTCACCTAGATTGTCAATAAGTATGCCGGTTCCAAACGTCCCGCTACCTTGCAGGTTACCTTCGCCGTTGTAAGTGTCATTGCCGCTAATATCCCAAAGCGCGCCGAGTCCGAAAGTACCCGCTCCCTGTCCGATAAACTTGTTTACATAGCTGTCGTCGCCTGCGTTATCGACCACGATGCCGTAGCCGAGAATACCTGCGCCGTTCGCAGGCATGCGCGAACTCGATGCCGTATATGTATCGTCACCGGCAAGATCGATAATTACACTCATCGGATGCGCGAACGCAGTAGTGCCGCCTAAATCGGTGTAAGAATCGTCGCCTCCCGCGTCAACCAGAAGTAATGAACCGGGGGAATCGAGCGATCCGCCGAGATAGGCGTCGTTGCCCGACCCTCCAACGACGATCGCACCATAAGGCGTATCGGCGCACCAAACAAACTTTGATGGGAGTTTTACATCGATGCCTTCAGCAGTCAGATTTTTCACCATCGTTTCAACGCAATATGCGAGAAGAGTTCCACCGCTGTTAAGATAGTTCCAGTCAACACTGTCGAGCATGGACTCAAACATAGACGTTTCAGCGTTTATGAAATGCGGGTCGGTATTTTCATTATCCCACTCGTCAATCGTCCGTTCAACCATTCGTGTATATATGTCTTCGCCATCGTATCCGAGTTTGTCAATCGGCGCTTTCACGCCTAGATTGCGAAAGTCCATCACTTCCGGCAATGTGTACACGAAAAGTGCAAGCGCATTGCGTAGTTTTGGGGGAAGTTCTCTGTATGAAGTCGTCAGGTATCTTTCCGGTG
>CAZRQJ010000059.1:3973-12721 GCA_964602075.1 uncultured Planctomycetia bacterium | reverse complement strand
GGGAGCTAGAGTGGGCAACAAAGGCGCGCTAGTCCATACCAACTCTCTAGACTTGACGTGGGGGGCGTTAAGCTCTCCAAAGTGTGATCCAGCGATTACAACCGTCGCGGCGGGATTGTCAAGTCCACATTTCACACAGCGGAAGGCTGCATTTGCGGAAAATCAGGCAACTATGTTTCATTTACTTTTTGCAGGCGAGGGGTTGATTAATTGTACTTACGAACCGAATATTCAACGCACAATGCTGTCGAAAGCGATAACTAATTCGGTCATAAATCCGCTTACCGCAATATTCGATGCGCAGAACAGCTTAATCCTCGACCAAAGAATGTCGCCGTTTGTATCGGGCCTTGTTGAAGAGATTTGCGCGGTGTTCAATGCTGCATATTGCAAAAAAAGTGCGACAGGGGCAACAGAGAAAGCCGAAACGCACTGTTCTGATGAGCACAATGAGCGAGAACCAGATAACCTGCTTGTAATTGACGAATCCAAAGGTAAATGCGGTGAAACTAATTTCCGTCCCGACATCGAAATCGAACATGTACTCGACGTTGCTCGCTATACCTCTCTTAACTTCAGCAGTATGCTTCAAGACGTTCGCGCCGGGCGTCAGACCGAAATCCCGTGGCTCAACGGTAAAATCGTCGAACTCGGTGCAAAGCACGGCATAAAAACACCATTGAACGAGTGGATTGTTAGGATGGTGGAGAATATGAGCTTACAGAGTATCGATTGTTTGAAAGGGAATAAGTGATACTGCATTTTCCCCATTTATCAGGTTGTTGCGTTACAAATCCTGTTCACCGATGATGCTTTCACTCCACACTCAAACCTCTAAGCAACCGCTTGATTTCGCGTTTGAGATGATCGAGACGAACTGGTTTTGAAAGAAGTAGGTCGACTTTGCGCCATGAATTGCCTTCTTCAAGCGTGGCGTCAGATTCGATTCCGGTGTTGACAGCGGAGTTAGTCGCTATAATCACCGGCGTTCCGGGGTATGTTTTCTTAATCTTGTTGCACAACGCAAACCCGCCGTCGACATGTTCCATCATCAGGTCGCAGATTGCGATGTCGGGTTTGTTCGCTTTAAGTATTTTGTCTGCTTCTTCTTCGCCTTCGGCAAGCAGCACAATCGCCCCTTCACGTTCAAAGACAAGCATCATCTGATTGAGGAAATTAATGTCGTCGTCGACGACAAGAATCTTCCGTCCCCTGAAATCGTCCATTGCATCTCCTTAAACAAACAAGTATATTATAGTCTTCGCGCTGAACGTACTGCTAACGATAACGCTTGTACATTACATCTTCACAACGCGGTTCGTGATTTTTAAGCCATTTGTTAACAGAGAACGTTTTTCTTTGTTTTAGCGCTTGTGAATATTGGACGTATTTTGTGCGCATTCTAACAGGAGCACCTTCTCGCTAAGCAAGAATGAGCGTCAATTACAAGGCAAATGTTTGATGCAACCGGCTGCGCATTATGTGAAAAGAAGCGCTTATAATTGAAACTTATGTACTGGGGTATTATGCGGTATTGTGAAGACATCGGTGTCAACAATTTGATACCGAGTAGAGCATGTGAATGTATCTTGCTTAACCGACTTGTTAAAGGATGCACTTCGAGTTAGTATTTACTAAATCGGTATAGCGGAAATTTGTTACTAGCATGCCTTTTTAGGAGCTGATCGTATGGCAAAAATCTTGATTATCGACGACGATCCCGGGATCTGCGAAGCTGTGTCACTTGTTCTTGGAAGAGAAGGGCATGAAGTCACCTGTGCGAGCGACAAAGATACAGGCAGACTTGCGGTAGAGAATGATAAGCCTGATTTGTTGATTCTCGACGTGATGATGGAGCAGCCTGACGATGGCATTGCGCTTGCGCAGGAATTAAGGGCAAAGGGATTCACTCGTCCAATTCTGATGCTGACGAGTATCGCGCACGTAACTGGATTGTCGTATGATAAGGACGACGAACTAGTGCCGGTCGACGAGTTTCAGGAGAAACCGATCACGCCCGCAATGCTGCGGGAGAAAGTGACAAAGTTACTTTCAGAACAAGAATCTTAACTGGGGGCAAGTATGCTAACTAGTGAACGCGAACTGCAGGAAAGATGGATTATGGAAATGGCTGATGAGTTTGGAAACGACCGCAGCGCGCTTCTTCCGATCCTGCATGCAATACAGGACCGCTATCAATACATCGACGAACATGCGCAGCAGGTTGTTGCGGACTTGCTTGAACTTCATCCCGTAGAAGTTCATAGCGTAATTTCTTTTTACGCATTTCTCGATGATGTGCCTCAAGGCAAATTCATCATCCGTTTGTGCAGAACGATAAGCTGCGAACTAGCAGGAAAGGACAAGGTGGCTCGCCAGCTTGAAAACGACTTGGGTATTAAGTTCGGCGAAACGACAACAGACGGAATGTTCACTCTTGGTTGGGCTGCTTGTATGGGGATGTGCGACCGTGGGCCTGCGCTTTTGGTAAACGAAAAGGTATACACAGGTGTTTCACCCGACAAGGTATATGAAATCATCAAGGAGTGCAGAGGTGAGTTTGGCTTACACGCTGTACACAAGGATCACTTGCGATGAAAACAATACACGAGCAACCGCTTACATTCTCAAAAGTTAACGCCACTGACGGACTAAAATCCGCGCTGGCAAAAAAACGATCTGAAGTCATCCGTATGATTTCCGATTCGGGACTTAAAGGGCGCGGGGGTGCCGGTTTCCCTACCGGAACTAAGTGGAATCTAGCTGCAGCGGCTGTTTCTGACGAGAAATTCGTTATTTGTAACGCCGATGAAGGTGAACCGGGTACGTTCAAAGATAGAGTGATTTTAACAAACTATGCCGATCATGTTTTCGCAGGTATGACTATCGCTGCGTATGTGATTGGTGCACGCAACGGCATTGTCTATCTGCGCGGCGAATATAGTTATTTGCGCGAGCAGTTGGAAGATATTCTGATGAATCGCCGTGAAAGTGGTTTTCTTGGCTTAAACATACTAGGGAAAGAAGGATTTGAGTTTGACATCGAGATCCGCATGGGGCAGGGCGCATATGTCTGCGGCGAGGAGACGGCGCTGATAGAGTCGCTAGAAGGCCATCGTGGCGAACCGCGCAACCGTCCCCCGTTCCCGGTAGATACTGGGCTAAACAGACGACCGACATCAGTGAACAACGTTGAAACGTTCGCTTGGGTGACGTGCATCCTCGATAGAAGCGCGGACTGGTTCAAGGAATTCGGCACGTCTAAATCAACTGGCTTAAAGATCTTCAGCGTGTCTGGCGATTGCTCGCACCCTGGAGTTTACGAATTTCCGTTTGGCATTACGATTGCCGAGGTTCTTCGAGAAGTAGGCGGATCGCATGCTAAAGCAGTTCAAGTAGGCGGAGCGTCTGGATTCTGTATACCTCACAGAGATTTCGAGCGCAAAATCTGCTTCGAAGATGTTTCGACTGGCGGCTCGATTATCGTATTTAGTGAACATCGCGATATGCTTGATGTAGCAGAAAATTTCCTTGAGTTCTTTACTGATGAATCATGCGGGCAGTGCACACCATGTCGTATCGGAAATACAAAACTGCTCGAAGGCGTACGCAAGCTCAAGCAGGGTAAGTTGAGTATGCATGAATTGAATGAGCTTGTTTCGTTAGGTGAAACGATGCAGATTGCGAGCAAATGCGGATTGGGGCAATCTAGTCCTAACGCATTTATCTCTATTATTCAAAGTTTCCGCGAGGAGATCTTCGGACGTGTTACAACCGCTCGTTTCTCCCCAAATCATTAGGAGGGATATATGGACGACCTCTATATAGTCGAAGAAGGTAGTTCGGATGCTGGTGCAGACACAAGTGCAACTCAACACCATCATTCAGCGCATACATCGCGCGCGCCTAAGAGTCAGCGCGGACAACGAATGAATATACCAATTCATGAATCGGACGAACCAACTATTGGTGCAACGGTCCGTATCACGATTGACGGCCAAGCTGCGGATGTTCCGTTAGGAACCACGATTTTAGTCGCTGCAAAAAATCTTGGAATTCATATACCTACGCTTTGTTATCACGATGATCTATGCATAGCGGGAGTCTGTCGTATCTGCGTCGTTGAACTCAAGAACTTCAAAACGCTTCAGGCTTCATGCGCATTCCCGATAAGCACTCCGATTGAGGTGTACACGCATTCCGAAAAGGTGCGCCGTGCGCGTCGTCACGTTCTCGATTTAATGTTGTCGGATCACTACGGCGAATGTTATGCTTGCAAACGCAATGGAAACTGCGAACTGCGCGCACTAGCCGAAGAATACGGCGTGGATTTCTTCCGTTTCGGTCATCCGACGGAGCAAAGACACACGATGGATTCATCGAGTCACTCCGTTATGCGTGATATGAACAAGTGCATACTATGCCGTCGCTGTGTGCGCACGTGCATTGATATGCAGGAAGTGGGTGTTCTTGAAGCGGTTAATCGTGGTGACAATACGAAAATCGCCACGTTTATGGACAAGCCGCTTGCAGAAGTAGTCTGCATCAATTGTGGCCAGTGCATAAACCGCTGCCCGACGGGCGCGCTTACGACGAACGACTCGACCGACGAAGTCTGGGCTGCGATTGACGATCCGCAGAAACACGTAGTTATACAGACTGCGCCAAGTCCCCGCGCAGCTATTGGCGAGCTATTCGGAATAGCACCCGGTAAAGCGTTCACGTTCGAACTCAATACAGCTTTGAAGATTTGCGGATTCGACGCTATCTTCGATACAAACTTCTCCGCAGACCTTACTATTGTCGAGGAAGGCACGGAACTGCTTACACGCTTATACGACGCGCTTGTCGGGGAAGACGAGGACGTGGCGCTTCCGCAATTCACAAGTTGCTCGCCAGGCTGGGTAAAGTATCTTGAGCACTTCTATCCCGAATACATACCGAACTTAAGCACGGCGAAAAGCCCGCAGCAGATGTTCGGCGCACTCCTCAAGACTTACTACGCGCAAGTTAAAGGAATCAGCCCGAAAGATATCGTCGTTGTAGCGCTTATGCCATGTTCGGCGAAGAAATTCGAGTGCAACCGTCCCGAAATGGATTCAAGCGGCTTTAAAGATGTAGATTACGGACTAACTACCCGTGAGACCGCAAAAATGATAAAGGAAGCGGGGATTCACCTGCCATCGATGCAGAAAACCGATTTCGACAGCCCATTCGGCACAGCGACAGGTTCAGGTGTAATTTTCGGCGCAACCGGCGGCGTTTTGGAATCGGCGCTCCGATGCGTTATCGAGCTTGTCACAGGCGAAAAGGTCGAAAAGTTCTTCGATCACGCCAACATCGTTCCAGTTCGCGGTTTCGAAGGTGTGCGTTACGTCGAAATACCGATAACAAAAGTTGGACCGGTGCCCGATCTCATCAAAATGCGTGGCATAACCGACTGGGAATGGCTGAAGGGTGCGACACTTAAAGTAGCGGTTGCGCACGGCACGGCGAACGCCCACAAGGTAATGAAGGACATAAAAGCGGGTGGCAGGTTCAGCGAATGTCATTTTATAGAGTTTATGGCTTGCCCGGGTGGATGTCTCGGCGGCGGAGGTCAGCCCATTCCAACGACTCCTGAAGTCCGTGCGGCACGCGCTCGTGCGATATACGCAGAAGACGCAGTATACGATGTGCGTAAATCTCACGAGAATCCTGCGATTGTGAAGATGTATGAGGAATTCCTGACCGACGGACCGTGTGGTGAACAAAGCCACAAACTCCTTCATACGCACTACACGGCGAGAGGGAAGTACATTAGTTAGGGCTGGGGCTCGATTAGGAGCACTAAAGGTCGCTTGGTTACAGTTACTCGGGCTTGGTTTTGATAATCTCCTTGTAGAACTCAGGGAAACAGTCAGCGAGCCAATATCTTACCTCGATTAGCAACAGTTCTGCTTGTTTTATTACTTCATCGCACTCACTGGTGGATACAACTAATCTACCTGTATAGAAATCTCGGTGACGTTTGCTTCTAAGTGTTTGATAGTACTAAATCCTGATTCTATCAACCTCAAGCGTGTCTAGAAGAGTCTCAAGCGTTATCAGGTGGCTTCCGCGACTCTTTTCAATCTGAAGCCACAGGCTAGAAGTGCGCAGTTTGCGACCGCGAATATCGAATGATAAGCTAGATCCAGTCTTGTTTCATTGCTGTTCTGTTCGTGACAGGCATCCTTCAGAAAGCGTTCTGCGGAGTAATACATGCTGGCAATATCGCATGCTGCTGGTGTCAGTTTGCCAAGTTTTTCATTCGCTTCAAGTTCACTCAACTTCATGTGCATTCTCCATCAAAACGATTCTTGCACCATTGTGCACCGAGTAAACAAATCCTTCTTTCCGATTCAGCTCATCAAAGTACTCGGCTGTTGAAAAAACCGTCGGATTGATCGTTCTGGCAATTGTCGCATTTGCTTCGGTTAAAAGACCCACGATCTCAAAAAGCGATGTTTCTCCGACAACCATCAGATCCACATCGCTGTCCGTTCCTGCTGTACCGTCCGCGAAACTGCCGTAAATGTACGTCAATACTATTCGCTCTGCCATCGGTGAAAAAGCGGTTTTAATGGGTTCAACTATACCGATGGTTTTGATTAATATATTTTTTAGGTCAGGGTAGATGGATGATGATTTGTTGGCTGTGTAATAAACCTGAACTCCCGAACGCGATTCAAGCACTATTCCGGCTCGAACGAGTCCTTTCAGCTCCGCAAGCACGGTAGTGTGAGCCATTCCGATAGAGCGGGCAAGCTCTCTTAGGTACCATTGCCTCTCGCTTAACAGTATCCGTGCCAAGACCGCTCCTTTAACTTCCGAAAAGAGCGCTTGCAATTCTGGATTGGTAACAAATGGTCGCATATACCTGCCAATTGTACGATATTGGCTACCACATGTCAAGCGCAGGTAATTGAGACAAGTAAAAGTTAGCTAAGTAGGAGACGTATGTCCGGCGGCTATTATATCCCCACGTGTTTCGGACCGTCGTCGCCGCTACCGCCGCTGTCGTCATCATCGTCTTTTCGACTCGAATCAAGGCGGCTCATGCGATCAGCTCTGTCTATCTTGTCGCGTGTTTTCTGCAGGTGTTCTTTGAGGTCGGGGAATTCGTCTCTTATAAGTTTCTGACGCTCAATTGGGTCGAGAACGCTCATAGGCGTGCGCCCGTACATTTCGACAAAGCCGCAGCTCATGCACATAAAGCAGTCCACGGGAGTGGCGCGGTCATATCGTACTTGCATGAATCCATAGCTTGTTACGAAATGCGGATCTTTGGTGACTCCAAAGTTTGCCGAATGAGAAAGCTCACCGTACACCATCGTGTGACTACATTTCGGGCAGGTCTTACGGTCGCTGCCTTCGAATTGCCCAGTTTTATCACGCTTGTCAACCATAATCAGTTTATCGAATGCGGTTTCATTTGAAGCATCGAAATCGCATTATAGCGAGCGAGTCGCTACAAGCAACGTCGCCCCGATTAAAAATCCCGCTATTAGAACCATGTAACACACTTTTGGTTCCATTGCACCGTCCCGAATCTCAAGACCTGCTACCGGCGCGCCCATAACTCCGGGCGACGGGTAATCGCCGCCAACCTGTTTCAGCCTGAAAAAGTGCCAACCACTCTCGCCCTTCAGTGTGAAATAATTGTCACGAAGCGTGCGCTTTCCGGGCGCAAACTCGGGTTGTGTCGTGTTGAGATATACAGTCGTTGGTTCAACTAGACTTTTATCTCGGTTCAGTACGTTGAACTCTGTCTCCCACATAACTTCGCCTTCGGGAATCAGCAGGTCGAGGCGCGCACGATAGCTTTTGTTTGCCTGCAGCCAGATGGGCCCGTAATCGAACCCACGTGTTACATCCTCGGCACAGATGTTGTGCCTGAAAATAACCTCGCCGCTGAAAAAGAGTCCCCAGAGAAAGAACAGAATTGATGCCAGCAACGCTACAAGCGCAAGTGAACGTAAAAAGGTTCGTCCGAATGACGGGCGCGAACGACCGGAGCGGCTCACCCCGCCAGACTTGCTCTCGGGTAAATCGTCGGGAACGCGTTTCGAACTCGAACCGCTTTCCGGACGCCGTTTGCCGTATTTATCGTACAAGTTTAACTCAATCTGTAAAATATGAAAACGACGGCGCGCTTATATTACCATGTGAGTCGTGAATAGTAGTAATCAAGTGCATTTCAAAATGAGCTTGTTGAAGAGTCACAGATCGCAGAGATGATATTATTGATTGGCAGCAATAAAGGTGGTTCAATGTTATGATGCCCGCAATCGGAGTTTTCGGTGGAAGCGGATTCTATTCGCTGATTGACAATGCACGTGCGCTCACGGTGGACACACTGTACGGTGCGCCAAGCGACGCGGTGACGATAGGTGAAATCGCCGGCAAGCAGGTTGCGTTTCTGCCAAGGCATGGTTCTACGCATTCGCTGCCGCCGCATTCGATAAACTACCGTGCCAACTTGTGGGCAATGAAAGAACTCGGAGTGACTCAAATAATCGGGCCTTGCGCCGCTGGAAGCCTTCATCCCGACTATAAAATCGGCGATTTCGTAATCTGCGACCAGCTTGTGGACAGAACGAGCGGACGACATGCGACATTCTACGACGGTCCGATTACAACGCACGTCGGATTCGCCGACCCGTACTGCTCGCGCCTGCGAAAAATCGCAATCGACGCTGCACGTGAAATGGAATTGAGCCATCA
>CAZRQJ010000059.1:0-3963 GCA_964602075.1 uncultured Planctomycetia bacterium | reverse complement strand
CCGCTGGTATTCGCAAATGGGCTGGCAGGTTATCAACATGACACAGTATCCCGAAGCATTTCTAGCGCGTGAGCTTGGAATGTGCTACGTAAACATATCTCTCATCACCGACTACGACGCCGGACTCGAAGGGCATCCCGAAGTCGAACCGGTGTCGCATGGCGTCGTCGTAAAGGTTTTCAAGAAAAACAACGAGAAACTGCGCGAGTTGATCGGTCGTATGGTTAACGCAATGCCTATCGATCAGCCTGTCTACGAATGCGGCTGCCCCGATGCCGTGAGCGGCGCACGAGCGGAGTAGTTTACTTCAAAGAATAATTTAAAGTTTAACTGCTGCTACCGTCGACACAAACTTTCAAATGCGCTTCTACACAACATCATCCGCTTCTCAAAATCAGACATTCAACAATCGCGTGAGGACTTCACGGCGACGGATGGCATATGCGCCGCTCTGCTTTGAAGCCTTGCGTGCAAGCAGTTTCTCGCAGACCGGTGCAACGTACTTCAATTCAGATTCAGCTAGTTTCGGTATCTCCGCTAGAACAAGAAGCGTGAAATAAAAAGGAAATCTATGCCATTTCCCGTTGCCAAACCGATTTGTTTTCAAAATTTTCATTCCGTGTGCAAGCATGTCCTGTGCCCTTTCTTTTCCGCCGACTGCTTCATCGAGACTTCCCGATGCAAGATTGCGCCAGAATGCCGATGTACATGTTCCACAGCAGAACCAGCCTTCCGGCTGTTCATGTTTTGTGTAATCGACAAGTACGCGAGCAAATGCGGAAGCAGCTTTAGCACGAGCCGAGTTAACCACAGCGGATTTGACATTCAACAATGCAAGCGCTCGCAGAGACTCCTCTCCTAGTATATGACGGATTTGCACTCTCGATGTGACCTTTTCGCCTGTAAAAAGCTTGAAACCTGATTCGATATCCTGATTTGTCGGAGAAAACAATCCGCCGTAGGAATGCGGTCCGCCCTGTCTTTCTGCAATCCATATAGCAGTTTCTTTCTTACTATCCATGGAAATCTTGCGCCCGAAAAAAAGCGCGTCGTTGATGCGGTCGATCGTTTCCGCAACACTGGAAGTGACAATCAAAGATCCATCCATTAAAAGCCTCCCTTGTGATTACGCGAGTTGGCACCTGCGTACCATACCATTCAAGAAAAATAAATTATAATACAGCTGTTTAGTATAGCATAGTTTTTGCAACTAAGCGTCGAGCATATGCCGAGAATCATACCTAGTGCTAAAATCCCAACCGTTATGCTTCCAGAAAATTTGCTACTCGGATTTCTTGTTATTTTTTGTCTGCGTGTTATCGACGTATCGCTAGGCACAGTGCGCACTGTTTTCATATTGCAAGGACGAAAGTATCTTGCGAGCGGTATTGCACTAATAGAAGTCACAATTTTTATTTATGCAATCAGTGGGGTAATTAGTCTTGTTGGAAAGAACCCTGTTCTAATGCTTGCGTATTCCAGCGGATTCGCAGCCGGTACGCTTCTGGGAATTTGGCTTGAAGAAAAATTTGCGATGGGTTTTATTCAGGTGCGCATAATCAGTAAAGATAAGGGCGAAGAGATTGCTGCGGCGATTTGGAACAAAGGCTTCGGTGTAACAGTCGTTCCCGGACATGGGATTCATGGACATGTGGAACTTCTTTTTTCGGTTATTCCGAGACGGTTTCAAGGTGAACTCGTTAAAATTGCTACTGCAGTTGATAGTGAAAGCTTTGTAAGCGTTTCAGACAGCCGATATTTGTATAGAGGTTATATGGGACTAAAGCAGAAAAAGTAAAAGCTAACTTTATAGCTTATTCATGTTGAGAGCCTAACGAGTTTTCCGATAAACACATTGAGCGCAGCCGTTAGTGCCAAAACTATTGCGCCAGTCGCTTGATGAAGTGTTGGTACGATAATTCGCCAATTCTCAAGCGTCTGTCCCGGATGACCGGGTGTAGTAACGACAACGTTCATTTCGCCAGCAGCAGCTATCATCGCTCCGATTCCCAGAAGTATCTGTACTCCAATGATTATGCTTAGCGAAAGACCTATTCTGTGAAGCGGCAAGTAGTGGCCATGCGTAACTGACGAGCGCATACCAGCAATAATCACTACGACGCCAACGATAATCGCCATTGTTACATGCAATTCAAGGCCGTGCGAAATGTGTCGCAGGACCGCACCGATTACAAGTTGCATGACGACTAAAATAAGCGCAGCAAATGAGAGGTCGCGTGTTGTAATCAGACCTTTCGAACATGTTCGTATGTCGAAGTAAACATGTTTGAGAGCATATTCGGCTGACGCGAGCGCTGCGATTACAACTACAAAAGCTAGAAACAACTGTCCAAAAACGCCATGAACAACCGCTAGAACTATGTTTGGCGCAACATCGGCGGGATCGGCTGATGTCGTAAATTTTCCCGTTACTCTTAATCCGCCCATTATTCCTTGAGCGATGACTGCCAATAGAGCAATCCAGCCCATCAATTTGAACGATTTAGGCTTATCAGATGTTTGAATGCGTATTGTGAGTGCGATAGTGATAAGTCCGACGAGCGTACCTATCAGTCTGTGCGCGTGTTCGTAGTAGATACCCCCAGTCATCTTTGAAAGCGGATAGAGGAACATGTTGTAACCGTATGAGTTTGGCCAGTCCACGACTGCAAGCCCAGCCCCCGCGCTAGTCACAACTCCGCCGACCGCTATCAATATAAGCGTTGCGACGGCGAGCAGTATAGCGAAAACAGATATTGAACCGTCTTTTTTGGAAACGCTCGTAGTGGTTTTTCTCGAAACGGATTTTGCAAGAAATGCGCCTATAACCGCAGCAAGAGTACCCGCGATAAGCGAGCCAGGAATCCATAGCATTGCAGCAGGTTTCAATGCTGTTGCGCTTTCTTCGCCGACAACGCTTCCAAGTATTAAAAGATTTAGAATCGAAGCAACTAATCCCGAAATAGCCGCGCCTGATATGCCGCGGCGTGAATACAACTGTGCAAAGAACCCGCACAATACATAGCAAACCGCTAGCGCAAAGAAAGTGACAGACGGCGGCAAGCAGACTCCGGGAAGGTGCAGAATATAGCCTGCAGTCCACATCGCCGTCGTTGTAGCGAAACCGATTGTAATTGAGTCAACGTAAATCGGATTGCTGTGAATACCGTTTCCAGTTTTTTGAGCGTTCTTATGCATCATCTCACAACCTCATTAATGTCAACTAAATTGAGTGTGCAAAGTCAATCTTGATACCTGCCTGCCGTTCATATCGTTCTATCTGCAATGAAGAATTATGATTGCGCGTGCATTAGAAAGCGATTAACCGCTCAAGTATCGCTTCGCCATGTAAAAGTCGCTTTTAAACACCGAGCGTAAACTGCGCAAGAAATGCCAAAACGGCATATTCGTTAATCCGAATATCTCGCCGTGCATTCTTGTAAAACGGAGTTGATTCTCGGACGCGACGCGCCAACGCTTCGCTTCGCTTACATTTGTTCCAATGCTGCCGTCATGAGAGTGCATTACATACAAGCTGTTAAGAACGATGTTTCGCAGTCCACGTATGTTGATGCGTACTCCGAGTTCAACATCTTCCCAATAATACGGATGGAAAATAGGATTGAAACCGCCAATTTCGAGAAAATCGGTTCTGCGCATCGCAAAAAACGCTCCGCATAAAACAACATCGGCAAGAACATCTTTTTCGCATACGGCAGAATCGCTTGCGCTCACTGATAGTTGGTTTGAGTTTATCATTGTGGCGACAAACTTAGATAGTTCACTTGTAATGTTTAATTTTCTCTGCCAAAGCAAGCCATAGCGTGGGACAAGTTCGCACAGATTTTCAACTTCACCTTTCGGGACGTTATAAATCAGCGGCATCACGGAGCCTACTTTTTTGTCTTCAAGCGCTTCTGACAGAGAAACTAGCAATTTCGACATCGGGTTATTTTCATCAAA
>CAZRQJ010000058.1:0-13071 GCA_964602075.1 uncultured Planctomycetia bacterium | reverse complement strand
AGATGTTCCAGTTCTGACAGTGTTTACATCGCATATTGCAGCCGAGCGTGCCGAAGCTCAATGTCGAACTGCCGGGGTGAAAGTGATACAGTGGTTTCTTTTCTATCGGGTCGAGCGCGATGGACGATGCCTCCGCATAAATTGCCGAATAAAGCGTCCCGCCCGCATTTACGCGCACGCCGCAGAACCCGTCGCTTTCGGGATTGATTAAACAGTCACGCGGGCAAAGCATACATTTAACCGCGCCGCCCTCCCGCACCTCACAGTAACGTGCGGGATACAGCGGACTGGACTGGTTTAAGGACACGGGAAGATTATACAGCGATATTGTCGTATAGCTCTCTGTTGTCGTGTTCCTCTTTTAGGGTATACTCTTAATGTCATGAACAAGAGATTCGATTCTCCTATCCGAGTTTATGCTGATACGTCTGTTTTCGGTGCCATTATCGATGCAGAGTACTTCGCCGCGCCAAGCAATGCGTTTTTTGAGATGGTAAGGTCCGGTGCGTTCTCTCTCATCATATCACCTACACTTGAAGACGAGATCAAGGGGGCGCCTACCAGTGTAAGGGATCTGTTCTTGCAAATCAAAGAAAATGCAGAGATAATTGAGGAATCGGATGCTGTAGTGGAACTTCGTGAAGCATATATAAGACATGGTATAGTATCGGCAAAATGGAAAGCCGACGCACTACATGTAGCTTCAGGAACAGTCTCACACTGTAAGATTATTGTCAGTTGGAATATGAAGCATATTGTAAACTTCAGAAGAATCAGGCTGTATAATGCGGTCAATCTGTTGCATGGCTACGATGCAATCGCCATACATACACCCGCGGAGGTGCTGGAAAATGAGTAAGATTAAAATACCCGAACCCGAATGCGTAAAAATGAAACGGCGCGCTTCTTTGCGTATATACAAGATGCTCTCCAAAATGACTCGTGAGGAAGAAATCGCCTATTGGGAACGCCGCGTTGAGGAAATGAAAGAAGACCAGAGAACGGCGAGGGAAAAAGCGGAAAAAGAGAAGGTATCGAAGTAACGCAGGCATCCTGCCTGCTCATCTTTGTTTTGCGCTATTTGGGTATGTACACCTATTGAGTAAATTCAATGCGGAAAGAGTGCGGCATTTCTATGCCGCTTTTTTAGCGATCCCTGCTCCTTTTCCTCAGCGTGCCGATTCTTCGGCGTGTCTTTCCCGACGGAGTAAACTGCACGAGCAGTTTTAAGCTTCGGGAACGCAAGTTCCCGATAAAAAAGTTCTTCTCGAATGGTGAGTGTTATTAAAACGATTCTTGCGTATCGGTTCCTAGAAATCGCTTGCGCGATATTACTCCGAAGAAAACACGCATTAGAGACTACATTGATACACAGGAACCGAAAGCCTATGCTACTTTGCCTACCCGAACCACGCGGAATGCGAGACCGGTAGCGCTTGCGGTTAAATTCTACCCCTGTTTCTTCACTTGTTCTTCGGATTCTTGCTTCTGTGTCTCGAGGCTTTTCATCATCGCCTCCGCCGCTTCTCGCGTAATCTTGAACGCGTCTTTTCTTACGAAATGCTCAACTATCACTGCGCCGTCACCGCTCGGTACAAATGAAAGCAGGTCGTCCATACTCGTTCTAATTGCTTGACCGTTTCCCATGTTTACTCCCTTGTTTAATCTACGAGTAAAGCCTGATATATCTTACGGAAGATCCCTTCAACACCATAATATACTCATCTTCGGCGGTTTTACCCGTGTAAACTGTGCCACCGGTAAACACGAGGTAAGGTTGATCGGTATCCGTTTGATTGAGATGTAGAACCGCAAGTTCAGCCTCGTCGTCGTCCTGCGTCGCATAAATCCTGCCTTTGCTCGTAATGGTATCCGAATCCGCTCCCAATCCCATAATCTCGGTTGTTCCGTTTATATTGAACATATGACCGAAATTTGTCGTTGAAATCTTGAAGCTCTCCGAATTTGAGGTAGTTTGGAATGAAGCATTGCCATCCACGTCAATATCGGATAGATAACTGTCACCCCACCTAGCTTCAGAGGTGCCTAAGCCTCCTCCGCCTGACACCGATGGGTACAGGTAGCCAGATACAGCGCTTGCCATAAATAAACCTTGGTTGATGGTTACAAGACCGAATGTATTAACTTGTCCATCGAATGCGATATTGTTGTGAACCTCTACTACGCCTCGAAGATCGGTCCGTCCCGTTACGTCCAGAGTACCGCTTGCGGAAATGTTATGAGCACCGGAAATGTCGCCCGCATCGGTAATTGCAACCACGCTGTTTTTGATGATCTTTCCGGTTGTGGAATCGAAGCGCGTAACTGCGTTGTTTGTAGCTGAACCGGGTCCTGTAACATCACCTGTAGCGGCGTCCACCCAGCCAAGTCCGCCAACAGACTGCGCCGAAATCGCTTGAATCGCAAGTACCTGTCCAATTTGACCAATTGTAGCAGGAAGAGTATAGCCACTGTTTGCATTTAATGAAGACGGTGCCATAAGCCCCACAGATTACGCCCCGTAGTAGAGCTTAAGCGCATTGCCGTTGCCAGTCACTTCGATGTTGCCCGATGCGGAAATGTTGTGAGCACCAGATACGTCCCCCGCATCGGTAATTGCAACCACGCTGTTTTTGATGATCTTTCCGGTTGTGGAATCGAAGCGCGTAACTGCGTTGTTTGTAGCTGAACCGGGTCCCCTCACGTCACCAGTCGCGGGATTCACCCAGCCGAGTTCTCCTGGTGTACCTGTAAGAGAAAGTACCTGCCCTGTTGTACCTACTGCGGCAGGTAGCGTGTACGTGCTGCTGGCAATTAATGTCGACGGCGCTTTCAATCCGACGAAATGCTCGCCGTAGTAGAGCTTTAGCGCATTGCCGTCGCCGGAAATTGATACGTCTCCGACTACATCCAGCGTGGTGAGATACGCATCCTTCCACCGAGTTATACTAACAACCTCGTTCTCGACAGTTCTACTACCGATATTGAAATCGCCGCTAGTTAGCGGCACTAATGACCCATTAACCTTGCAATAATCCTCAAGCAAAGTTAACACTTGTCGCAGTTTAAGGCGATGTAAGTAACCACTACCCCAGTAGATTTGTACAAACTCATTATCAATACCTAAGTCGCGTGTACCGTCCTCGTCGGGATTCAGACTTGTAGCTACGCTTGTGCCAACATTCAGTACGTCAATAAATGCCCTTTCCCAGTGATTGTCATCATCGCCAAGACTTCCAGCAATGTATGGCAAAACATCGTAAGAATCCACTGGCTCAAGCGCTCCATTAACCAATTGCCACAGATCAGTCATCAACAATACCTCCTTATCACATTATTTGCTAACCGAAATGGTTGACCTTCGCCATACTCCGACCGCCGAAGGCTTATCACCTCTATTATCGAGTGCTGCTACCATAACGCTTCCGTCCGGATAAACAGCTACATCTGCTTGGGCAATCTCGTCACCTTTGTCCGAAATCACCTCCTTTTTCCATGACGATCCATTCTGATATACAAAATAACACCTAGTATGAAGTGGATTCCAGCTTCTTACACGGAACAAAGCTGCGAGTTGATTTCCATTTGAAGCAAGCTTAGTGGGATGAGCTAAAAACAAATCCGTGCCTAGCTCTATAATTGGAGTTGAAGACCAGCCTTCGTCGAGTGTCTGGCTATAAAGGTATATGTTGAAATCACGTCCTCCCTCCAATTGGGCTATGGCATTCCAGCAACCTTCATATAACAGCAAATTAGAAGGCAAATACAAAGAACCGTTGCTAATAATATAACTTACATTCCAAGTGTTATCATCCATAGTTATAATAACTGGCTTTGAAAGAGTATCACCCGTCAACAAGACCGGATTACCATCCAGATTAAAAGCTGCGCTGGTGGCATTTCCGCGAAAATTAGCCTCATTATCAAACGGATAAAGTGTCCACTGATCATCCTTCTTCAGTGCTATCGTCTTAGTGGGTCCGCGCATATATGAAACCATAATAATACCGCTTTCGCTAAGCGCTAGAATAGGATGCGAACCGTCAATCGGATCCACTACTTCCTCTGACCAGACGCCGTCAGGACTTCTCTTAACTAGAAGCAGATCGTAGTCATCTTCCTTGATAAAGTACTCATAACAGGCAACAAGTATGGATCCGTCGGTAAGCCTGATCGCGTTTGAAATATCCAAAAAATCACCTCCAAGGTCTGGAGTTTCAAAAGTCCAATTCCCCGATGCGGATCCGAAAGCTAACTTGATGCTATTATCAGCGTCGTATGATCTGTAACAAAGCACCGGATTGTCAATTGAGGTTTTATCTGCAATGCTCACGCTGTCTCCAGCAGCGTACCCAGCCTCTGGTCCCCCGTCCACCCTCTCAAACGTCCAGTACAAGTGTGCGGGGTTGCTGAATATGCTCTCAATCGTCGCCTTTGCGGTCTTTCCGGTATCGTCTGTTACTAGAAGCTTCGCCGTGTACTCGCCCGCGGGATACTCGTGCGTCACTGTGCCCGCAGTCGTGGACGACCAGTCGTATGTTCCGTCGTTTTCGAAGTCCCACTGCCAGCGGACAATATGTCCGTCAGGGTCGGTGCTGCCCGTCGCGGAAAGCGTCACGGTGAGCGGGCTATCGCCTGTTATTGGATTAGCGGAGGCGATTGCTGTCGGGTTTCCGGGAAATCCAGGTCCGGGTCCAATCACGACTGTGTTTTCGTGACAAGATAGTGCTACACCAGCAATCAGCATAAAGAGTCCCGACGTTACTCTTATGCTAGCGTACTTCACTCTCACGTTTCCCCTAAACCGTTTCATCTCTACCTCCCTGGCATTGCAAGAACATGCCGATTACCATCCATGACTGGAGAAAACGCATACCAGACTTTGATAATGACAAGATTCGACTCATCAGGTTTTGTGAAACAAGCTTCGGTCGTCCTTGATTCCACACGCATGAAAGCGCAACGAATAGAACGATCATCGTTATACCGATTGATGCGATACAGTATGTAAGATTCCAGCTCATCACGTCAACCCCGCTATCAGGTACGTGAATTATACTCATTCAAAAAAAAAACAACTTTACATACGTTTATTTACTTATTCAATGGAGATTATCCATTTGTATATCATGTTGTTCAAACACACAGACTAGACATCATTGCTTTTTACGCGCCACTGCCACGTTTATCAACGATTCTCGCTTCTTTGGAGAGTCTGTCCATGCCGAGGATTTCGGCAAGATCTTCGTGGGTGTAATAGTAGAACTTGTCGAATTTCATTTCAAAGCTAGTGCGCGCCTGCTCGTTGATGGTGAGTTCGAACTTCGCTTTGCTCACGCCTTCGCGCAGCACGACTTTAAGGCGCAGTTCGTCGATGTCGAACGGGTCGTCGTTGCGGTTGCCGATTTCAAGCTGCCACTCGATAATGTCATGCTTCGAGGCGAACCAGCCGAACATCTCGTTGAAGTCGAGCAGCACGCCTTTGACTTTTTTAACATCGCTTACGCGCCCGATGCGCTTGTCGAGAAGCGCGCCAACTCGACCGCAATGCGGACATTTGTCAATAATTATGCCGCCTTCGACTATGTCGCCCGTTCGATAGCGCACAACGACGCTGCCCGCGCCAGCAAGTTTCGTGAGCACGAGTTCGCCTTTTTCGCCCTCATTGACAACTTCAAGCGTGTTTGGGTCAATGACTTCGAACAGCTCCAAATCAGGATATAGATGATAACGGCTGTCGGGAACGTCCGTGCATTCAATCCATGCGTGCTTCGCCTCTGTCAACCCGTAAGTGGAATGAATGTGCGTTTCGCTCGCACCGCACGATTCCCACAAAGTGCGCAACTTCCGTTTGAACGGCTCGTTCACTTTTTCAGCGCCAAGCACGCATCCGCGCAGCTTCGGAAGTTTCATGCCCTTTGCGGAGGCTAAGAGCGCAAGGTGATAAACATAGCCCGGCGTGCCGACGAGCACCGACGACTCTGTGCGTTCGAGAAGCCCCAGCACGGCATCGCTCCCCATCACCTTGCCGCCGCCGGTGTGCAGTATTCGCAATCGCGCCTCGAACCCCGCGAACGCGACCTGCCAGAACGCAAGATGCGGCGCGTAGGGGAACGCATTTAGCACTGTGTCCGTGCTGTAATCGAGATCGAGAAGCGCGAAAAGGCGTCTACCGGCTAGTTTCAAAATTTCGAGGTCGTCGTATGTGTAAAGAAACGGCACGGAATTCGCGCTTCTGCCGGTAGTCGAAATAATGTGAATAGGAAAATACCTGTCCAGCATTACTTGTTTTGGACTGATCCCGCGCAATGCGCCGCCAGCTAGTTTCAGCTTTTCACCTGCGCCTGTGTTTTTTCGTATCTGTTCAGGCGTCGGTTGCATAACGACTTCCGCATGCTTTCTAGGCTCATTCTGCGAGGGAACGATGTCGCTTTTCGAGGTGAACGGGAGCGTCTGTAAATCTTTAACCGAGCGGATGCGTTTAATGTTGATTCCTGCTTCATCCCAGAGGCGGTGATAGAGCGGCGCGTAGTTGTAAACATCAGGCAGATACGCTCGCACTCGTTCGTCCTGAATCCGTTTAATATCCCGAACTGTCCAGATTGGCCATGTCATAGACAATTATATTGTAACACTTAAACAATGTAATTGACAAAAACAATTCTATTTCCAATCGTGCTTGACATCAAGTGATAAACCAGTTGTAATATAATTCACGAGAAATTTGTAATGCGTGTAATAGAATACAAGGAGTAAAATATGTCGCCATCACAAGTTGGGTGTTGTTTAATTTCGTCACCGGTTACATATTTAGCTGGGAGTAACGGTACAGTTAATTTTTTATTCACAGGTACATGCGTCTGCAATTAGAAGCCGTTGTTACACGGAGATGTATCATGAGGATTAGTGGAGTTCTATTGAGTTTGTTCTCTGTTTTTTTGTTTTTCGGAAGTCTCTTCGACAGTTCGTGTGCAAATGCGACAGATCAAGATACTCAAGAGGGATATCTAGAGTGGGAAAAACATCTTGATTCTGACGATATGTATATCTTATGGCTTTTATTCGATGCATCAGCGCTATCAGACATCTATTTCGGATTTGAACCGGGTTCAATAGCCGATTTCGTCAGATTAGGACTTTCGCCTTTCGCCCCTGATAAACTAATCCGCGACGACATTCGATACATTGAACAATTTCTTAGCGGCAACGAACTGGCGAAATACGAAAATCCGTTTACAAAAGATGCGCGCAGTGTTCTCCCCTCTCTAGACGAATTAGGAAGTCGAGTGACAGCTCAAAGGATCGATTCCTGCACACCAGAACAAATACTCGCTTTTCGTTTCCAACTGCTTGCGCGCATGCCTAAATCTCGCGGAGCAATAGAATCGAACGGTGAGTATGCGGTGCTTTTCAAATGTTCAGACTTTCCGCATTTCATCCAAAGCACCAGCGATACAGTTTACAACGATTGTGAAGTCGTGGATTCTTTCTTTGAAAATCCATATACAGGAAATCCTGCGAAACGGCACTTATGGCTTAACGATTTGATTGAACAAGGAGATATCCTCATACTGCCGGCGAATGAATGGTGGCGTGAAGTTGCAGGAAACGACTCTGTGGAAACAGACCTGTACCATAGATTCGTTGTAGTTTTCGTCGGGGCGGATCCGGGATACGGAATGAGAATCGGATAGCGAAAGCCAGTTATTCAAACGATAAACCCGTCATTGCGGGTAGAATTAGTGTCTTGAAGGCTAGGTTTTCAAACGGCAGAGAACGTGCGGAATCGTTGCGTCGGAATGGCGCGGCAGTCATGTCCGAGGCCTCGCGTCGCAATTCGGAATTCGCCAGCGAAAACGCGCATGCGATTCGCGTACATCCTACGAAACCACCAAGCGCAATCCCGCACGTCAATCGCGAACGGAACGTTGCCCCGCCGAGTTCGACACGAACGTATGTAAAAAAGTTGTCAGGAGATCTAAGCAAACCGCAGTATGGAACGGGACGCGAAATGCTCATTCTACTTGCTGTGATTGCTGCGTCAGTGTTTGTTTACTGGGGGTACAAATACTACACGCGACCACCCGAACTGGGAAGGATGAGCGAAAGAAATTTATCTCGCCATGTGAACAAAGTTCGTTCGCTGCTCAATGACGATGCAGCCGTGCTTGTCGGCAGCGATTCCGAAGACAGGCTGGATATTTATGTATACCCGTTTAACGGCGACAAACCGTTTTATCTCGATAAATCGAGCGGATTCAGTGTGCGGACGCCATCGCCGCCGTATGAACCTTCGTTCACATATTGGCGACTATCGTTTAAGCTTGCGCCGCCAATGCAGATTTTCAACGACTTTATGAGCGCAGTAAGTGAGAACGGGTTTATTTCAGCAGCCGCATATTCTCTTCCAAAGCAATCAATTTCCGATAGATTTATTATAGATTTGTTTGATTTTCATATTTTTCGTGAGCCGGAGTTAGGCATAGAAAGTCAGCGAGAAGAAGGAGAAGCCCAGCCATATATTCTGCCGAGTCCTTCAGGAGATACGCTTTATGTTGTGAGCGCATCAAGACGTTTTTCTTCCGATTATCGCTTCAAGGTCGCTACAAACATAAGAAGCCAGAAGCCAAGCGTCGTTTCATTCTATGCCGATAGGTCACGTTGGACTGGCGAGACTGGCGATGAGTCTAAACGCTATTTGATGAGCGAGCCGCAGCCTTGCGAAGACGGGTTTATCACATCCGTATATGAAGTAACATCCAACGTGGAGACTAATTCTGAAGAGATTGTAAGTGCGTCCGTCGTTAAATTTAAGATTCCTGATTCTTACAAGTCTCTTTTGTCGCTCGACGCTGGCGAGACTGATGAAGTATGGACAAGTGACTTTAACAAGGAATCGCAATACGAATGCTCACTCGAAGAACTTGTCCGAATAGACGCTGGCACTAACGGAGTCACGAGCGATACACTAAGAAGATTTGTGAGTTTCTACTTCGACGAACAGAACGAGCGGTCGATCGGCTATCTATTCAACGTAGGAGGGCAGGGTGATTACATCGCTACATTGGTTTATTACAATGAAGCAGAGGGACTTGTTCCTGTTGCCGATATAAAAATGGCGACTCAAATGTTCTTAGTCGATTATCAGCGCCGATATCTGTTCATTATGTCCGGCGAAAAGCCGCGTAATCCGGGCGAAAACGCAGAAGTTGAATCAAATGTGACTGTCGAGTCAGATGGAAGAGAAATCGCTGGCGAAACCTCTGCGCGAGTGCAACGACCGAGTCAAAGTACATACTGGCTGAACAAGTTAGACCTATTGACGATGGAACTTACGCCGATAAAAAAACTAAAAGCGTCGAAACGGCTTTCGACGTACGGTAATGATTACAGCACAGTGCCGATTTTGACGTTGAGTGAGCAGAAAGAGAGAATCGTAACAACCGACGGAAGCGATCTCGTCCTTCTTGATTACGATGGTAACCTAATCGAGACGCTTGAAACCGACGACAAAATGAGCTACGGAATGTTGTATGCTGTGAACGAACTCGAAGGCACGATACGCTGACGGTTTGTCAAACGCAATGTGTGGTCGTCTCGACCGCGAAGGAAAGGTGTATTCATGACGCGTTTACTCGATGAAGTGGCAATCGTTACCGGCGCAAGCAAAGGTATCGGATTTGAAACCTGTAAAGTTTTCGTCGAAGAAAGCGCTAAAGCTGTGATGATGGCGCGCAGTGCCGACGAACTTCAGACGAGCGCGGATCTACTCGAAACTATGGGTGGGCGCGTTATACCCGTGGTAGGTGACGTGGGTAGGCGAGCGGACTGCGAACGAGCGCTCGAAACCGCTCATAGAGAATTCGGCGGGTTAGACATACTCATTAACAACGCAGGCATCGGTTATTTCGAAGAAGTTGAAAATATGTCCGACGAAGGTTTCGACGAAGTTATGAAAACCAACCTATACGGCGTGTTTTATATGTCGCGGGGCGCAGTACAGCTGATGGTTGATCGCGGCGGCGGTTACATAATCAACATCTCGTCGCTTGCCGGACAGAACACTTTTGTTCGCGGCGGAGCGTACTGCGCAAGCAAACACGCATTAAACGGTTTCAGCGAATGCATGATGCTCGAAGTGCGTCATAAAAATATCGCCGTGAGTTACGTTTGCCCCGGCTCGGTATCAACCCAGTTCGGACACAGCAAGGTTGACGAAGACGAGTCGTGGCGCCAATCCCCGCGCGATGTCGCGTGTGTCATACGCGACCTTATAATCGGCACAAGCCCGCGTACGCTAGTAAGTAAGATCGAGATGCGCCCGATGAAACCAAAGAAATAGAAGTGTGCAACATCCCAGTTAACTTTGTGAAGTAATGAAATGTCGAATTTGCAGAGGTTATTGGGTTACTGAATAATATAAACAGCACCCCTAAGCTTGGACTCTTTCAAGAGGAAAATAAGCATTATTATTCACGCGCGACAACAACACCAAATACTCCGTTAGCGGCAAGTCTATGCTGACTTTAACGAGGAAACTTGGGCGTTACTGGTTTCGAACCAGTGACCTCATGCGTGTGAAGCATGCGCTCTAGCCGCTGAGCTAAACGCCCAAAACCTATCATGCGCCGAATGTACGGCGCATTCTATCTCGATTATAGCATGCGGATGTTTACTGTAAATTGCTTGAGAGCAGCAGATTTTATTCTCTAAGATCTTTCGATTCGCTTGATTCCGCGAGCCTTTGACATTGGCACAATAGCAGTTTCTTCGATCATACCGCGCATTCGATTTTCGTAGTCTATTTCTATATGCTCGCGAACTCTGTTTAGAAGTTCATGCATTTGCATTTGCAGTTCGGCGATCTGCCCTTTGAGTTTAATAACTATTTCAACTCCAGCAAGATTCACGCCCATATCCTGCGTAAGATTAAGGATGATTTCGAGCCGCTCAATGTCGCGTTTGGAGTACATTCGCGTGTTTCCGCTTGTACGGTTCGGGACGAGAAGCCCAAGCCGCTCGTACTGACGCAAACTTTGCTGGTGTATGTCGTACATTCGAGCGATGGTGCCGATCGAATAAATACCGCGCTCGTCCTCCGGCATTTCGCTAAACTCGTCTGCAACTCGTCCAGTCATAAATCACCCAATTCAAATCAAAAAACATATCCGCAACAAAAGCTACAAAACAACTAATCAAGCGAGTTTCAATTTTCCTACAGCAAATCGATACGCGGATTTTCAGGATTTCGCGATTCAATCTCGCGAATCAAATCGCGGCTGACACGGTCTAGGTTTTTTGGCACCGCGACGTTCAACGTAACATACATATCGCCGCGTCCGTATGAAGTTAGATGCGGAAATCCCTTGCCTTGCAATCTGAACACTTTGCCGCTTTGGGTTCCCGGTGGAACCTTCCACTGTCGGAATCTGAATCTGCGAGCCGAGTGCTGCTTCAGGAAAAGTGATGGGAATATCGCAATAAATGTTGTCACCGCGCCTCTCGAACAGTTTGTGCTCACGCACATCAACATTGAGGTATAGGTCGCCACGAGGTCCGCCGTTCAACCCAGAGTCGCCTTTTCCGCTCAATCGGATTCTACTGCCGGTATCAACGCCTGCCGGCACTTTAACTTCCACACGTTCGAGCTTTTGTATAAACCTGCGACCCGAACATTTAGTGCAGGGATCGCGGACAATTCTACCGGAACCGGCGCATCTATTGCACGTTTGACGCAAACTGAAAAACCCCTGCTGAATCGTTCTGACTCCGCTTCCACCGCACTCCGGGCATGACACTGGTTGCGTACCAGGCTCGCTTCCGCTTCCCAAACACCTTTCACAGCTTTCACGCTTCATATATTCGTATTGTATTACTTTGCCGTTATACGCATCAACAAACTCAAGCGTTAGGCTTTGGTAAAGGTCCTGCCCTCGCTGTGGTGCATCGGCTCGCTGGCGTTGAGACGTTCCAGCGCCAAATCCGCCGCGTCCGCCGAAAAGCTGATCTATTAGGTCTTCAAATCCGCCGAAATTCATATTGATGTTCGAATCGCCGCCCGCTCCCGGCTTGAAAGCGGCGTGTCCAAACTGATCGTATCTCGAGCGCTTGGCGGGATCGCTCAAGACTTCATACGCTTCGCTTATCTCTTTGAATTTCGACTCCGATTCTGGATCTCCCGGATTGATATCGGGATGATACTTGCGTGCAAGGCGGCGATATGCTTTCTTAATGTCTTTAACGTCAGCACTACGCTCAATGCCTAGCAGTTCGTAGTAATCGGTTTTTGTTTGCATTAGTGTACCTTACAAGGAGGAGATTAGCTTTCAGCTTCACTATCGGACTCGGCGCAGATGTCGGTCGCTGGCTCTGAATCGCTTTCAGCCTTCTTCTCCGCGAATTGGTTAACTTGATTGCGACTCTCGGAATCTGGTTTTCTACTTAGTTTCACCATAGCTGGACGAATCAACCTGTCCGCTAACACATAACCGTTCTGATATATCTCCAGAACTGTATTGTCGTCGTAATCATCCGTATCTTCAAAGTAAAGGCACGCATGGACCCCGGGATCGAAAGGAACATTTACATCGCTTACAAGATTAACCTTGTAACGAGTTAAGGTATTTAAGAAAAGCGCAAGCGTGCGCCGAATCCCATCCGCTAGCGGTGTATCTTCCTCACCCTTTGGAACGCTCCAAACGGCTTTTTCTAGCGAATCAAGTACGGGTATAAGATCAACGAGTAGGTTTTCAATCGCTCGCTTTTTGTAATCTTCCATTTCTTGTTTGCTGCGGCGTTTGTAGTTTGAAAATTCAGCCTGTTTGCGTTGAGCGAGTTCATAATTCTCCTTAGCTTGATCCTTCATCGCGTTGACTTCCGCAGTCAACCTTTCATATTCTTGATTGAGTTGGTCGTACTCGGTTCTCTCAATTTGATTGCCGTGCGTAACACCGGCTTCAGTGCTTTTTTCGTAAGGAACGCGTTCCTCGTCTTCTTCTTCTTCAACGGCATTAGAGTGCGCCGCAGCCGCTCCAGCACAGGATCAGTGACGCTGTAGATGAAAGCGATCAC
>CAZRQJ010000057.1:0-13153 GCA_964602075.1 uncultured Planctomycetia bacterium | reverse complement strand
TTATTTCTACTTCACTTCGCTAGCGGGTGGCGGGGTTGTACCTTCGGGTGAAAGTTTCGGCATTTCCTTCACTTCTTGCCCCGGTTTGAAGTCGTCCTTGTCACTGCCCTGGCGGTCGCTTTCGTATAGCACAAGGATGTTACCGCTCGCGTATTGAATGAGACGAAACGGGTCTGCGAGTTCAACGAAGTAATGCTCTTTGACGCGTTCACCACTTGCGACATAGCCGTAGTCGAAAACGAGATGCGCACACATATAGTTTTTGAAATCTGCGCCTTTAACTTCTACGTCCTTTTCGCGGGTAACGCGCACCTGATAGCTTTCTTCAAGTGTAGGCACGTTGATGCTGATAAGCCGCCAGCCCGATAGCGCATCGATATTAATCTGCCGCGCTATCCACATCATCTGGTCTAGATCGAAGCTGAACGGTGGATTCGGAAGAGCGTTGTTATAAAAAACTTGCTTACCCTGGTCACGTACAAAAACTTGATCGTAGTAGTAGTCCGCAGTAAAGACCTTTTCTTCGTCGCCAAAAAGGTAAGTCATCCATGTGAATATAGGCGATGCGTCGCTCTTACGATACGCTGAACGAATGACGCGCTGCGGTTTGAACATATATTCTTTGTCTATCACTATTAGACGCCCGTATCGCAAATCGTCCGCTTCGAATTTCCGCATTATAAGTCTGCCGCGAAACTGTCTGTCTGCGTCGAAAACTTTGTATGTGTACGTCCAGTTTGCGAGTGTTCTGTTAAAGAGAAATTCTACGCGTGAATACTCCGCGTTTCCTTGACTAGGCGCACCCGACAGCGGTTCTCGCGGTTGAGGTGCGACGGATAAGTCAACCGGCGCATCTTTAGCGCTTCCTATTTCCGGCGGTGTTTGTTCTTCAGGAGGTGCCTGTTCCTCTGGCGGAGCGGTTTTCCCTTCGCCTTCGGGAGGAGGCGCGGCTACGCCCAATCCTGTATCGTTGTCATCGGCATAAGCCGTCTGCACAGACAACGCACAGTTTTGAACGACTATCGTCGCTACTAGTACCACTGTCCATGCAAAACAAAAAAAAACGGCTGTAACAAATCTCTTCATCACACACTCTAAGGATTAATGATGTAAACTGGAAAACGCTCACAAGTAAACAGTTGAACGATAAACCAAACGATTATAGCAACAAAAATCAGCAAACTCCACATTAAGCCTCCAAGCCGCTCGCCAACGGATCGCCAGTCGGACTCTTCTCGATCGCCTTTATAGTCTATTCCTACAAACGCACTAGTTTGGTCGTAACCTGCAGCAAAGTCTGCGTTTACGAGTTGAGTAATATCAGCAGACTTTGTTTCTGATTCAGCAATGGTTTTCGGTTCGCCATCTAAACATGGTGTTGCATCGGTTGAAGGAACTACTCCTGTTTGCTTGTCGTTATCCGCTGCTGCGCGTTCAGGACGCGCGCGGCTCGGCACGTCATCGCTTCCAACTTCTAAAAAGTGCCTTTCCTCTGCCATATTGCCTAATACTTGACGCGATCAACATTCATTTGTTCATAGAACGATGCGATTGAAGACGATTCGTAAAACGTTCTCTAAACGCGCGAACTGACATTATAAACTGCTATACTTGTTACGTGCACGGTGGCGGCATTCCTACAGAAGTAAACGGCAGCGTTATCGAACAGATAATCATTGCCATAGTGGTGATTCTCGTTTCAGCCTTTTTTGTTGGCGCAGAAACGGCGCTTGTCGCGCTCCGAAGCAGCCGAATCAAACAGCTAGAATCAACTCACGCTCCACGTGATAAGTGGTTGTTAAGGCTCGTGAAAAAACCCAGCGAATGGCTTGGCGCAGTTCAGCTTGGCATTACGCTTGCAAACTTCATAGGTGGTGCGGCGGTTATTGCTGTTATCGCTCCGGTTATAGCGCCGTTTTTTAACGCCATTCTACCCGGTTACGGTAAGGCGTTAAGTTATTTCACTGTAACGGTTGCTTTTACTTATCTCATCTTGATTTTCGGCGAGCTTGTTCCGAAGTATCTTGCTTTTCTAAATCCAGAAGGGATGTCGCGCTTGCTGGCCCCGTTGCTGGTTTTCTTCATTTTGATAACTTATCCGTTTGTCTGGTTTGTTTCGGTTTCAACGATTTTTTTTGCGAGACCATTTACGAAAGGCAAACTCCACCAAGATGATATTACGGCGCAAGAAATCGAGTATATGATTCTCACGCACGAGCGGATTCCGCATTTTGAAAAGAAACTCGCAACTAGAATATTTATGTTTAGCAATACTCTAACTCACGAAATCATGACTCCAAGAACAGACCTATATGCGTTGCCGCATACCGTAACTATTGCTAAGCTTAGGGCAGTCGCTCATGATAGCGGGCACAGCAGAATTCCAATTTATAAAGATGGAATTGACAATCTTATCGGGGTAGTTGTATTGAAAGATGTGTTTCTCGCTAAAGATTTCTCCGACGAATCTCCGATTACAAACTGGATCAGAAGAGATGTGCCTTTTGTCCCCGAAACGCTACCGATTTTGAAACTCTACACCGAACTCGCGCGCGCGCACATACACATGGCTTTCGTAATCGACGAACATGGCGGGACTGCCGGTGTCGTAACAATCGAGGATGTTGTCGAAGAAGTTTTTGGCGAGATTCAAGACGAGCATGATGCCGAGGGGGTAATGTGGATCGTTGATGCGGAAGGCGTAATCACGTGCAACGGGATGGCGGCCGTAAGACATTTGAACCATGAATTTGACTTGAACCTTCCAGAGGGAGATGGATACGAAACAGTTGCCGGACTCGTTATGGATAAGCTCGGAATTGTCCCGAAGGGCGGAGAGTCTCTTGAAGTTAACGGAATCGGAATTGAGGTCGTTGTTGTCAAGGGCAACCGAATCGTACATATCAAACTTCGCAAGATCGAGCAGGCTGAAGTTTGAGTGTAGTTGTAGTCAGGGAATTTTTTGATTAACTTGAAGGAGTGCAAGTATGAGTTTTGCGATATGTGTTTATGTTCCGGAAACCATCGTGCTTGCGAGCGACAGCCGTCAGATGGCTCAGTTTGAAAGACGTTTGCCGACTAATCCGCAATCTGATCCTTCAACGGAAACGGAAGTTCAAATTCAAAGGTTTATTGTACCAGCGACTGATTCCGCCGAAAAGGTATTCAATTTTTTCGACCGAGCTGGCGTGGCTGCAGTTGGCGAACACGTATTAGACAGTCAACCGCTTTCGTTCGAAATTCGCAATTGCGTCTACAACGAATGCAAGCCCGAATCAAGCATTCAGGACATAGCCGATGCGCTAAAGCGATACTTCACCGAGATTCACCCTAATTCGCATTCGCAATTTTTAGTTGCGGGATTTGAGGAGGGGGGTGGAACACCGTTTCCAGAGGTTTACAGCGTCAACGTTCAACGAAAAGAAGTCGTCCAGGTTAATTTTCACGAAGGACGTCTTCGTTACGGTTGTTTATGGATGGGTGAAGGAGATATTTTTACTACTCTGCTTGCAGCGACGGAAGTCCACGACAACTTAGGGAACAAACATAAGATAACTATTCCGCCAATTCGTTTTGAAGGGATGACGCCGATCGACGCGCGCGACTTCGCTAGATTTGCTGTTGCTTCGACCCGTCTCATGCAAAGGTTTCAGGCTCGACCGAAGACCGTCGGTGGACGCACGCAATGTCTAATGATTTTCCCAGACGGGCTGGACTTTGCCGATAAATGGGACGATCCTGTTTTAGGCGATAACGAGGATTAAAATAAAAACACATTCTTCTACACCTTTTAACTTGACAGAAGATGTCGTGTTATAATTGTTTTCGCTGTCGTAGTCTGTTTGGATTAGTGACGACTGCACATTTGTGAAATGTTTTAACTGACTGTAATTCATGCCTTCGGGCGGTAACTATATGAACGAATGCCGACGAAAACTGATTCGCGTAGCGGTCGGCTTACTCAATAGGGAAACGGTTGTTTTTTGTCCCGACCATCTTGAGTGCTCAATCGGAACGATGGTTGTTCTGAACAGGTCTTACGGGCTGGATTGGGGTAAAGTCGTTGGGGTAGTAGAAAGCGACGATGCAGAGATAACCGAAAGCGCATTTCGAATAGCAACATTTGAAGACTTAGATGTTATCGACAATTCAGGCGCATCACAAGACGATGTTGACGACTTCAATCTGTATGCTGCTGAATGCGGCTTATTCATGCGTCTGGTTGGCGTTGACCACAGTTTAGATCGAAATAAAGTTACTTTTTATTATATTGCAGAAGGGCGAGTTGATTTTCGTGAACTTGTAAAAAAACTGAACAAGAAGTATCAACGCCGTGTCGAACTTTATCAGTTAAACCTTGAAGACCAGTTTATGAAGTATCCAACTTGTGGGGTTTGCGGTATCGAAGTCTGTTGCAGAAAGATGAACGGTGTGTTTGGCATGAAAGTGTCCAGCCGTATCTGCAAAGATCAAAAACTCGTGTACAACCCGCTGAAAATGTCTGGGTGCTGTGGCAAGGCGCGTTGTTGTTACGTTTTTGAACATCCTAACTATGTCGAGTATGCCGATTCATTGCCGAAGGTGGGAGGACGTTTGATGTTTCGCGGACACGAATGGAAACTCGCCGATTGGGATATCTTTCGTCAAGCCGTACTTTTGTATCATCCCGAATATGGGAGAGATATTGCTGTTCCTTGGAGCGAATTCAAACGGTATTACGGCAAACCTTACGGGGTTCCTATAGATTTGCAATCCGTTTTCGGCGCAATGCCCTCAACTAGGGACAGATTCGGCGTTCCGATTTCGAATGGAAACAGAAAGACGAGTGAACATTCGCACGGCGTTTCCGAACGCTACGAGACAGCGCTCCATAATGATAACGGTGAACCTTCTACATCAATGAGCGATTCAAGAAATATCGGTAAAGACAGACAATCACAGCCCAATTCAACGTTTCGAATCAACGACACCGAGAGAGCCGAAGCTTCGCAAAAAGACTTCAAAACGGATTCGCTAGAAGAAGCCTCTAATAACAACAACTCGCGGCTGACAACGCGAGATAATGACAAAACCACAAGCATTAGAACTGGACAAGCGATAAGAAATGTACCACGCAACAAAGCAAGGCCTGCCGGTAAACCCGTTAGATCTCCATTGGACGATAGTAAAAGCACAATTGAACCGCAAAGTCATCATCAAACTTCACATCCACCCGAAGCGAAAGACCATTTGGGAAGCCATCCGACTAAAGTAACTTTGAAACGCTCTGTGAGGCGCAACATCACACCATTCCGCCCACCTCGTCGTCCCGGCAGGTAAGCAATATCGTTTTATGCAGCGTCATCTGGTAACATGTATGCGTCTGTTTAACCATTAAGTTACGGAGTTTATCATGGCTCGTTTCTTCATACCAATATTCATGCTTGTTGTGTTTTCCCTACTACATGGGCAAACCGTAAATGCCAACGATGGAGTTGCAAGCGTACGTGGGCAGAACTTGTCTCCCATAGTTGGTGAAGACGAAAATGTTAGACTTGTCCGTGAGGTATTAAACATACACTTTAGCTCCGATGGATACGCGTACGTCGATGTTACTTTCTATTTGAAGAATGAGTCGTTCAAACCTGTCACTGTTTGGACCGGATTTCCCGACGAGCGCAGGCTTTATCATGAACTATACAAACGCGAATTCGCTGGCAAGGGGCTTACGCCGCAGGAAATCGAAGACGAACTTCTATATGGATATTCAGGATATGCAGGCTGGATTGAGGATTTCACGGCGAGCGTAAACGGCAGCCCTGTCGAATGGACTCTCAAGTATCAACATGTCAGTCTGGACAGCGATAAAGTATCCGCTTTAATGGAGAAATACTGGGAAGGCGAGCCGCTAGATGAGGAATTTCCGTACAATCTTGGGCCGGAATTGCTTCATCTTCACTATGTCGGTACATCCGAGTTTGACATACCTTGGAACTCAATCAAGCTCGAATTCAAAGCACAAGAGGAGAAAGTCGTTCACCATACTTATCGTGCAAAAAGAGGCTCTAGTATTGGGTTTGCGCCTCACATAACGGATACATTTGCTTACACGCTTGTTACGGGAAGAAGTTGGAAAGACAAAATCGCCGATCTGGAAGTTACAGCTACTCTCGATAAAGCTCTAGATGTGGAGTGGATTGAAGGCGATCCGATTGATGAATGGCAATCTACAGGTGACACCGTCGAGTACATCGAACCATTCTATGTTAAATATGTCTCGTCAACGGATTGGCTCAAAAAAATTGACGGGCGAACGCTAAAAGGCATAAAACGGAATTGGGAACCGTCGAGTATGGATACACCTGTTCTCTCTCTGATTGCTTGGACGGAAGAGTATTATTGGATGGAAGACGGAATATTTCCGAACAGCTCGGTGGAGTTGATTGCTGACGATGTAATTGAAAGAGCGCCTCTCGCATTTTTAAGAGGCGGAAGATACGAGATTTACGCTCGTAACGGCCGGCCGTTTACAGAAGAGGACGGGAGCATTTATTGGCATGTTACAGGAAGTGATTGGTACGTGCCTGATGCGGACTATGTGATTCCCGACGATGACATAAACCGATTGAACGACATTGAAAAGTCGAATGTTGAGCGGATGCTTACTGAAGAAAATAAACGGCGCAGTATTGATAATTAATCAGTTACAATCTATCCGTCCGTCTTGATAATATCGCTGACGATTTCGCATACTTGCTCAAGGAAGCACTCGTCCAACGCTGTAAAAGGAGCTGGAGTATGACTGTCTATGTCAAGTTCGCCTATGAATGTCCCGTCAACGAATATCGGAAGCACAATTTCTGATCTTACGTGCGGGTTGCACGAAAGATAGTTGTCTTCAGATGTCACGTTCTGAACTATCATTGTCTTCTGACTTTCTGCTACCTGCCCGCATATTCCTCTCCCAAACGGGATGCGGCAATGTTCGGTGTCCTCACCTGTGAATTGTCCAAGCATCAGTTCATATTTCTTACATGGATCGACGAAATAAAACCCCACCCAGTCGTAGTGGTGAATTGAATTCTTCAAAACCGAAGTGATCTCGACGAGCTTATCGTCGGTCTTCATGCTTCCGTTTGCAATTTCCTTAACGCTGATTATCAAGCCGTCGAACGCTTCCTTTGTTATTGACATTTGTCCTCCAAATTACTTGCTTGACCGACGCAGTTTATGGATTGTAGTTTATCCAAGCATCAACCGCTCGACGCGCATGTGGAATCGTAATCGACCCACCAACAATAATGCCCACCGATAAAATTTCCTCAAACTCGTCATCAGTTACTTTTTGCTCTTTCAACCGCGCTAAATGATAATAAATGCAGTCATCACAACGAAGAACGAACGAGGCAACAAATCCAAGCATCTCCTTAGTGCGCGCGTCGAGCGCACCGCCGTCGTACACTTTATTGTCGATCGAGAGAAATCTCTTAGTGTTAATCCCACCAAACTCCTGCAACTGCGTCACATAAATCTCGCGTTCAGACAGAAACTCGCTGATTCGATCAAAGGACATACCAATCTCCGTTAACAACGCGCCAAACCCGCACATTGCGATGCTGAATGAACGCAACATGCGGGTTGATAATACCTCATTTAGCAAACAAGCAACTTGGAATTAGTCGCGTTTGCCGAGTACTGTATCATACAGGAAAAGCGCAGTAGGCTTGTTGTCGATCTTTTCGAGATTAGTGACGACTTCCATAGCTGCCGCCTCTTCCTCAACTTGCTCTGCAACAAACCACTGAAGCATGTTTTCAGTAGGAATGTCGCCAAGTTCACGAGCGAGTTTAACAAGATCGTGAATGCACTTTGATATGTAGCACTCGTGCTTGTAAGCGTCTTTGTAAACTGCAAGAGGTGAGTCCCAAGTGTGTTTCGGCTTTGAAAGCGTATCGAGTTCGACTCGTCCACCGCGATCCACGATGTAGTTTGAAATCCTGTCGGCGTGTTCCATTTCTTCTTCATACTGCTTGTGCATCCAAACCGACATGCCTTTCCAACCTTCAGCATTAAAATATGCGCTCATCGCGAGGTAAATGTAGGCTGATGAAATCTCTTCATTAACCTGCCTGATAAGCGCGTTAAGCATCTTCTTGTCCATGTTCATCTCCTAAATCAATGAGTGTAAATCATAAACTAAACGGTTTCTCCAAAAGAACGATTATACAACCGATTGAACTGCGTCTACTACATCGTTATAGTTCGGCTCGTCTGCTACTTCTTTAACGAGTTGAACATAGCAAACGAATCCTTCACGATCGACAACAAAGATCGAACGAGCTAGAAGCAGAAGTTCCTTGATAAGTACTCCATACTTAACTCCAAAGTCACGATCGCGATAATCTGAAAGCGTAGTAACACGATCAATTCCTGCGCCGCCGCACCAGCGTGCTTGAGCAAAAGGAAGATCTAAACTTACGGTCAGCATAACGACATCATCGCCAAGCTCCGCCGCCTTCTTGTTAAATGTACGAATCTCCATATCGCAGACGGGTGTGTCTAACGAAGGCACTGCCGTCAACACAACGACCTTGCCTTTGAAATCCGACAACTTGACCGGTTGCAAGTCTTTGTTAACAGCCGAAAAATCCGGGGCTATTGAGCCAACGGCAGGCATATCGCCTAACAGCGTTAAAGGTCCGCCCTTAAAAGTCACTGCACCAAAATGTTCGTTCATTTGGGTCCCTCCATAATTGAAACAATACAAAACGTATCGCAAACATCACTATCACCAAAAAATGTGTATTGCGCAAAAATAATTAGTTTGTGCAAGTTATTTCTAACCATGCTTTGCAAGATACTCCGCAACGCCATCTGCGGTTGCTTTCATAGCATCCTGACCGGGTTTCCAGTTCGCAGGACACACTTCGCCGTACTCTTCGAAATATTGAAGCGCGTCAATCATACGAATAACTTCATCAACGCTACGCCCTAACGGAAGGTCGTTGACAACACTGTGGCGCACCACCCCGTCGCGATCTATCAGAAACAATCCACGAAGCGCAATTTCATCGTTGAAAAGCACACCGTAATCTTGCGAAATCTGTTTGTTCAAGTCGGCTACAAGAGGAAACTGAACATCACCTAATCCGCCCTTGTCGCGTGGAGTTTTCTTCCAAGCAAGGTGGGTGAAATGTGAATCCACCGATACGCCTATAACTTCCGTGTTGCGCTTTTTGAACTCACCTAGTTGTTTGTCGAAAGCGATGATCTCCGACGGACACACAAACGTGAAATCGAGCGGATAGAAAAATAGAACAACGTATTTTCCGCGATAGCTTGATAGCTTCAGCGGGGCAAAACTGTTGTCCGACATAACTGTCTGCGCTTCAAAATCAGGCGCGGTGCGAGTCACTAATGTCGTTGCATCGAAATAATCGAGATAACTCATTTCCTTCTCCATTTCTTCATTCATTAAACTTACCTCCAACATCCCACGACTTCACCGTGGGTTTATAATTATTTGTCAGACTGTCGCTTCAATTGCCTTTTCAAAGGGCATTTCAGCGATTGATCTCCACTCTTTAAAAAAACCGTCGAAACTCATCTCACTTCTTATTCCAAGTCTCGTCAGCGAGAAGTCATATTTAACAGGGTCGTCAGGGCATATCTTAGCAAACGCACGAGTGACCTCCAATGCGCAGCTGCGGTTTACTACCGATCGAGACGAAAACCCTAGTTCTTGAGCTAGCTTTGCCATATGTGTATCCATAGGTACAACGAGTTTAGCTTTCGGAACGCCCGTCCAACCGCCAGGATCTACGTCGTCTTTACGAATCATCCATCGCAAGAAGAGATGCCATCTCTTCGAAGCGCTGCCTCTTTCAGGTAAAGCTAATAGTCGATTTCTTCCACATTCGCTATTTGCTTTCGGATTCAAACCTGTAAACTCAAAACTTGAGTTGTTGGCAATCATAGCCCCAAAAGCATCTAGAGCAGGAAAAACCGTTTCGTGCCCATGTTCGTAACCAACTAAAAAGGCACTGTTTAAACTATCGAATTTAGAGATAGTGAGCTTAATTCCATTTAGTAATTCAGCGATATTCTCGGATGTAGCCCACCTATGTTGGATACCATGTAGCGATTTGTAAAATCCTTTCAAATTGCCATTCATTATATACTCGTAAGGTTTATCGATTTTTTGAAGTACGGAAGCTATACTCGCATTTATGGACTTGACATTCCCAAAAGCCAAAACAGATGCAATCATCCCGACAATTTCACAGTCGCGAAGTTCTCCATAATTGAACAAAAACTGAAGCGGGTCTGGAATGACAAACTCCCGCTTATTCAACTTTGTGTAAAGAGAATCGAGAATCTCCCGCTGTTTGCCGATTGTCACTTGGCAACTCCTAGCGGGTGGTCCTTCGCTAAAGATACATCGATTTCCCCCGCCATACTCGCTGTGTCTGCTCGATTAGTAATGTTCGATATGCATTGGTTGCACACAAACTCGAACTCGATGTTGACATCAGTGCTTCTATAAGTATCGGCGTCAGGACAAATATCGTATAAGGTGACTTTTGTATCGAAAGGTAAATCGAATGGTCTACCACATTCAACGCACAACATATGGTAGTGCTTCGACGTATCGGCGTCAAAGTGCATTTCGCGATCCCCGCTCGAAACCTTGCGGACAATTCGTTCTTCAATCATAACTTCGAGATTTCTATACACCGTTGCTAGGCTTATATGCGGTAGTTTCTCGCGTACCATTTTGAACAGCTCATCGGCAGTAGGGTGTGTAGTGACGCTGCGTAGCGCTTCTAAAATAGTCTCACGCTGCCGTGTCATCCTTAAATTAGTTCGTGATTTCATAGTGTCTACCAAGATAAATTATCAATAATGATAATCATTCTTAGATACCTTATTCATTCTCTAATATCGAAGATGGGTGTTTTTCAGAGAAATTGATACATCTATCACAATGTCAACGTCACACCGTTCAGCTTTGCTTGGGATCACTGACTGTGAAACTGAACCACGTGGTATTATCTATTGGTGGCTCACATAACTGTAAACGGAACCGCTCACGAGATAGTTGATGGATTGAGTGTTTTTGAACTCCTTACCCATCTAAGTATAGTGCCGCGTTTGGTTGTCGTGGAGATAAACAAGAAGGTTATCTATCCTGAATTATGGAAAGAAACTATTGTATATGACGGCGACAGTGTCGAAATTGTCAGCTTTGTGGGCGGAGGTTAGTTTTATTGATTGGCATTTTCAAAAATTTATTCAAAATTCGTCGAGCCCTTAAACTGCATGAATTCAAAGCGGTTACAGGAAGATTGATCTGCGTTGCTTTCGTTGCGTTCGCGTCCCTCGTATATTTATATACACCTGTAAAGTCCGAACAAATCAACGAGTATGAAAACACCGCTAAGAACGTTAAGTTCAAGGAAGAGAGCGTAAACTTCAAAACATCGGACGGAGCAAAGATCTACGGATCATTTTACAGACCTGTAAAACTAAGAATGAACAAAGTACCTGTTGTTATCCTGCTTCATCAAGTCGGCGGTTCACGAAGCGATTACTCAATACTAATACCGCATCTTGTCGCAGAAGGCTATTCAGCGCTCACTATAGATTTCAGGGGACACGGCGAAAGCCTACAGCAGAACGGGCTTGTAAGAACTTGGCAGGAGTTTAGTGACTCCGATTTCAGAGCTATGTCAAACGACATCAGCGCATCAATTCGTTATCTTGAAACGCGCTCGGAAGTTAACACCGATCGCATTGCCATTATCGCTGCAAGTATTGCCGCAAATCATGCACTTAATTACGCCGTAAATGATAAGCGCGTTCGTACATTGATTCTAATGTCTCCCTCGTTGAACTATTATAGTGTTAACACAGAGGATGCCGCTCCAAAATATGGAACTCGTGCGATTCTATTAACCGTATGTAAAGACGACCAACCTTCTGGCAGCGAAACGCAGATTCTTTATTCAGTTCTCGAGTCTGTTGCTCACCCGTCAAAACTTAAGCTGTACGACGGAGTTAAGCATGGAACGCAGATATTGAATGGGGGATATGGATTCGATATGATAATTATGGCTTGGTTAAGCAACAACTTGATGTTTTAAGTTGTATAGAAAGCTACTGCTCGATTTGACATATGCGTTTTCGAAGATACTCGCAGCAGTCCTCAACTTCGGTAGCATCGTCGCCCTTAAAAACGAGTTTCACGCGATAATCGCCGAACAAACGTGGATAGCTTCCAATTTCCACGTTCGGGTATTTCAAGCAAGCAGCGCGCATTAAGTCGCTGAAGCGCGATTCGCCTACATTGGTTGTGAAGTCGCATCTGTGCATCGGCTTACCGCCAAGACAAGGCGCGACAACTTCAAACATTTCGCTAAATATTTGAGGAACTCCAGCAAAGCAATATACATTTTCAATTATAAAACCGGGTGCGCCTGTACGTGAGTTATGAACTAGTGTTGCGCCCTTTGGAACTATAGCCATTCGTTTGGTGTTGTCATTCAAACGATCTCCGTAAAATTCTCTAAGCACCTCGAGCGCTTCTTCGCTAAACACCAATTCGCGACAGAATATTTGCGCAATCGCTTCGCGAGTTATGTCGTCTGGAGTTGGACCAATTCCTCCCGAAGTAAATATTAGATCGAACTTTGGTACAAGCGGTTTGACATATTCTTCAAATGCATCGTATGCGTCCGGAATCGTGATTATCAATTTCAACTTATGACCTATTTCCGACAGACGCTTAGCTAGGTAACTACCGTTCGTATCAACTGAATCCCCTGACAGTACTTCATTGCCAATAATGACAAGAGCTATATTCGCTGAGCGATTCTGAAACATCGATTCGTTTGAATTGTTCATACTCGAAATCAATAACACAAATCATCAGAAAACTGAAACAAAGAATGTAACATAATATAGACAATTGACAGAAGTAAGCAATAACACGACGCTGATCTTGTTTCAACACCCTATAGAAAGGACTAATTAGGTTGCTTTCAGCGAATTGAAGAACTTGTCAACATCGTCAGCCAATCCTGTTGAACGCAGGCCGATTCTTGCCTTACCTTCACTGATACAAATATAAACCTGTCTAAAGCGCATGAATAGAGATCCCATAGTACAGAGG
>CAZRQJ010000056.1:0-13180 GCA_964602075.1 uncultured Planctomycetia bacterium | reverse complement strand
AAATTGTTAAGCTTCCAGACGAAGCTGATCATGTACGCAGCGTCAAACGCGTTTTTAAAGCAAAAGGGCAGAAAGGCGAGGTTGCGATAAAAGATAAAGCACCAAAGATACTAAAAATCACAGGTGATATGTCTGTTCGCGACCTTTCATTGAAAAGTGGCGTGAAGGTAGGAGATATTATCGGGTTCCTGCTTAAAGAACTTGATATTTTTGCGAACATCAACCACGTAGTGAGTGTTGAGGAAGTTGAACTTATTTCATCACATTTCGGTATACAAACGGAAGTAAAACTCGATGAGGCTCCTGAAGATATCCTTGAACAGTACGACAATGTACTAGACGTTAATCTAAAGACCAGACCTCCAGTTGTAACAGTTATGGGTCATGTTGATCACGGTAAAACAAAACTCCTCGATAGGATTCGCAATACTAACGTTGTTGCTGGTGAAGCTGGAGGCATAACCCAACACATAGGTGCTTATCAAGTAGTTCACAACGGTAAGGCAATCACGTTCATTGACACGCCTGGACATGCAGCATTCACGCAAATGCGTGCACGAGGATCACAAGTCACTGATATCGTCATCCTAGTAGTGGCAACGGACGATGGAGTAAAACCTCAAACCAAAGAAGCGATTGAACACGCTATAGCCGCTAAAGTTCCAATTATTGTTGCCCTTAACAAGTGTGACTTGCCGAGTGCTAACCCAGAGAGGTCTATGACTCAAGTATCGGAATTGGGTTTGGTTCCAGAGGAGTGGGGGGGAGATACGGTTTTTGTTAAAGTCAGCGCTTTGACAGGTGACAACATTAATGAGTTGCTAGAAATGATACAACTTCAATCTGAATTACTTGAGTTAAAAGCAGATCCCGCAGCCCCGGCGTATGGTGTTGTTATAGAAAGCGAGATAACAAAAGGGCAGGGTGTCGTTGTAACGACATTAGTAGTTCAAGGAACTCTATGTGCAGGTCAATACGTAGTCTGCGGTACGAGCGGTGGAAGAATTAAGCGAATGGAAGATGAATGGAGCAAGGAAATTCAAAGAGCACTTCCTTCAAGACCTGTTCGAATAATCGGACTCGATTATCTTCCGCAGAACGGAGATAAGATATTTACGTTTGAGGAAAAGCGAAAAGCCGGAGAAATTATTGCCGTCCGTAAAGAGCGTGAGAAGTTAGAGTTACAAAAAAGCGTTCCAACCAAAACAAGTTTAGAAGACTTCTTCTTAAGGTTTGAACGTGGCGAAGTGAAAGAACTTAATCTTATTGTGAAAACCGATGTTGGCGGAAGTGATGAAGCGATTCAAGGCGAGTTGAAACGGCTCAACGTCGAAGGCGTTCAAGTTAAGGTCTTATCGCATGGAGTCGGGCAGATTACAGAGAACGATGTCATGCTTGCGAGTGCATCTGACGCTATTATCATAGGTTTCAGTACCAGTCTTACTAGTGGCGCAAAAAAACTAGTTGATCGTGAAAGGGTCGATGTTCGTTTGTACGACATAATCTATCAAATGACCGAAGAGATTGAGAAAGCTATGAAAGGTATGCTCGAACCAATATTCGAGGAAGTTGCACTTGGTCGTATTGAAATTCGTGAGATTTTCAGAACTGATAAATCGAGTGTCATTTGCGGTGGGAGCGTTCTGGACGGTAAGGTTGAAAGAAATAAGAAGTACCGATTGCTTCGTCGAGGCGAAGTAGTACATCAATCCACATTAAGAAGTCTTCGTAGGTTTAAGGAAGATGTGAAAGACGTGTCCTCTGGATATGAATGCGGTTTTGTCGTAGAAGGTACGAGCGACGTTCATATAGGTGATATCTTGGCAGTCTACGATAAGAAGGAGGTTTCACGCTTCTAATGGTAAATAGTTTGAGAATGGAGCGCTTGGAAGAGCAGTTCAAGCGTGAAATCAGTGAGTTAATGCTAACTAAGATGCGCGATCCGAGAACCAAAATGGTCACCGTTATGGGTGTTGAAATCAGTTCCGAACTCGATGTTGCCAAAGTATTTGTAGCGATAATTAATGACACGAAAGCGAAAAAAGAAATACTCAAGGTATTGGGTAATGCAGCTGGATTTATTAGGTCCGAGCTTGCTGGTAAAATCGAGATAAGACGCATGCCAAAGCTTATATTCATTTTAGACGAAACGACAGAGCAGAGCATGCATATCGACAGAATCCTAGAAGATCTTGGTTATCCTAGATCCGACTCTGATTCTAGTCGAGGGAGTGATAAGAATGAATGAGTATGACGAGAACTACCTTACGACACTTCGTCATGTTGCAAAAGTAATAAAGGATTCTAGTTCTTTCTGGCTGTTTCCTCACGAAGATCCAGATGGTGATGCATTTGGTTCAACATTGGCGTTGCATGTTGCACTTAAAAGGTTAGGAAAGGAAGTTCGTTCCTTTTCTTATAACGACATTCCAAGAATGTACCGCAAATTGCCTTCTATTAATGAACTTGAAGCAAATGCGGAACTGCTGGGTGAAATACCGGATGTAATTGTGATTTTGGATAATGCAGAGTTCGATCGGATTGGCGATGGTTATAAAGAACAACTCGCTCAATTAGGCATTGAACCAAAAGTTGTCGGCAGAAGACCGATGCTGATTAATATCGACCATCACATTAGTAATACTAACTTTGGTGATATCAACTTAATCAACGCTCAATGTGCAGCCACAGGCATAATCGTATATGATCTGCTTTTGGAGATTGGCTGTGAGTTGCTACCAGAGATTGTGGAAAATATTTATGTTGCTTTAGTTACCGACACCGGTCGTTTTAGTTTTTGTAATACGGATCAACGCGCTTTTGAGGTTGCAGGTGAGTTGACAACTCTCGGTGCGAAACCCTGTAAAATTATCGAGGATGTCTATTACACGCGCAGTAAACCGCAAATGCAGCTTTTCGGGGAAATCTTCGGAACGCTAACAGAAGTCCCGAAGCTTGGCGTAGTTTACGCTTGGCAAACGAAGCAGATGCTTGAAAATACTGGCACACAATCTTCGGATACAGAGGGTGTTATAGATTTAATCAGAACCATTGGCGATTATTCAATAAGTCTCTTTTTTAAGGAGAATCACAAGGGAATTAAAGTCAGCGTGCGGAGTAAGTCTAGTTTTAACGCAGCAGATTTCGCTCTGCTCTTTAATGGAGGCGGACATCCCGGAGCTGCTGGTTTTGCTGTTTTCGATACATTAAACGGTGCGATCGAAGTTGTGTTAAAAGCAATTGAAAAAGAAAACCAAACTAGAGCGAGTTAAAGGTTGGTTTTGTAATGAGAGGTGAACAGTGACTCGTCAAGATGTGCCTTTAGTAATCGGCGGCCGTGAGTTCAAATCGCGTTTGTTTATTGGTACGGGTAAATACGATACTCCAGAAACTATGTTGGACTGTGTCAAAACATCCGGTACCGAGATGGTGACTGTTGCAATAAGACGCATCAATGTTAACGAAGATCGAAAAGAGAAAAATATCATTGATTACCTCGACCTTAACAAAATACAACTTCTACCAAATACTGCGGGATGCTATACGATTGAGGATGCTTTAAGAGTTGCCCGGTTGTCGCGTGGATTGGGTATTACGAATTGGATAAAACTTGAAGTGATTGGCGACGAGAAAACCCTGTTACCAGACGTGGGAGCGACTATTGAGGCTACGAAAATTCTATCGAATGAAGGCTTTGTCGTACTTCCATATACGAACGATGATCCAATAGCTGCCCGAAAACTTGTTCAAGCAGGTGCAGCAACCGTGATGCCGCTTGCAAGCCCCATTGGAAGCGGGCAAGGATTTATTGATTTCAACGGTATTAAACTCATTATCGATGACTCTAATATTACAGTTCCTGTAGTCGTTGATGCGGGTCTTGGTGTCCCAAGTGATGCTGCACAAGCTCTTGAACTTGGAGCGGATGCAGTGCTAGTAAACACCGCAATCGCAATGGCTTTGGATCCTGTTATGATGGCGCATGGTTTCAAACTTGGTGTGGAAGCCGGCAGATTAGGTTATCTAAGCGGCCGGATAGAAAGAAAGACCTACGCAAGCCCGTCATCACCTCTTATAGGTGTTGTTGATAAGTAAGTGTGACTGAAATCAAAATTTACTCTTTATCATTATCAAATTTTAATGTCTTCAAATAAAGAAAAACATGACAAGAATATAGGAGTTTCGAATCGACAGAAGCTACCAATCGTCGCGATTATCGGTCGTCCTAATGTAGGTAAGAGTACGATTTTCAACCGTTTTGTAGGCAAGCGTCTTGCAATAGTCGATGAAATGGAAGGTGTTACGCGCGACCGTATTTATGGCGAAACGGAGTGGGAAGGAAATGCATACCGTGTTGTAGATTGCGGAGGGATTGCACGCGAAAGCGCTGATCCTTTGCACGAAGTCGTTAGCGATAATGCATTGCAAGCACTAAAAGAGTCAGATTTGGTCTTATTTATCGTCGATGCGCGTGCGGGAGTGACGGAAGCAGATGATGTGGTTAAGCGCGAAATCTGGAAAGCTGATAAGCCAACCATATTAGTCCTGAATAAAGTTGACACCATAAGGTTGGAGGATGAACTTTACGAGTTCTTCTCGTTAGGATTTGAAGATATCGTTCATATCAGCGCGATAAGTGGGCGGTATTTTCACAATTTGCTCGATTTGATAAATGTGAAGTTAGGTTACGTGCCGCAAGATTTTTCAAAGATGAGTCGTGCCGAAAAGCGCTTACTAAAAGAGAGGAATATTAACGAGTATCACAAAATAGTTAGCAATATTGAAGATGATTTTGTTGATGACGAAGAATCTCGACTAGACAAACTTAACGAATCAGCGATCATCGAACCGCTTGCAGACCTTAATGACGATGCCTGCGAGTTGGGAGATTACGACAAGTCTGAACTCATTACTGATGAAATTGACATTACAGACGATGATATTGTACCCGACTGGGGTGACGAAGAACTTGATAGAAAGTTCAGTCGGAAGGCTGGTGCGAAGTCGATGTTGGTTTCGAATGGGCATGGCGGATTTGCTTTAGATGGGGACGTTAGCTTACTTGACTATATCGATAGGTATCACAACGTAAACACAAACGGCGATAACGATTCTGATGACTTAACAAGGACGAGCTGTAGTAGTGATCAAGAATTGACGAATACATCAATACGTATTGCCCTGCTTGGTAGGCAGAATGTCGGCAAGAGTTCAATAGCAAATGCTTTTGTAAAAGACTATCGTGTAATCGTAAGCAGTTTGCCAGGTACAACACGCGATCCTATTTTGCTTGAGTTTGAAGCGATAGGCAGGGGATTTACAGTTCTTGATACAGCCGGTTTGAAAAAGCTATCTAAAGTAAAGGATGCTGTTGATTTTTATGCAATGGTTCGTACTTCAAAGCAACTTCCGGACACAGATGTTTCAATTCTCATTGTAGACGCTATGGAAGGCATATTTGAAATGGACAAACTTGTAGCTAAGCGAATCGGCGAGGCAGGGAAAGCGGTAGTTGTATGCGTTAACAAGTGGGATTTAGTAGAAGATTCAGTAGAGATGCGCGAAGATTATAAAAAGTATGTTAAGCAACATTTTACGAAACTTCGTTGGGCGCAGATAATATTCATTTCTGCGCTCGAAGTTAAAGGTATCAACGATCTACTTGAAGCAGTTGTTAACGCATGGAATATGTACAACAAACGAGTGTCGCAAAATGCATTGCGTGAGGTGCTCTTTGAAGAGATCGCTTTGCATCCACCACCAGTAATAAAGAACAACCCATTGAAATTTTACGATGTTAGACAAATATGTGCTCGTCCACCAACTTTTAAGCTGTGGATTAATCTGAAAAAATCTGTTCATTTTAGTTACCGCGGGTTTATTGAAAATACGATTCGAGATCATTTCGGATTTGAAGGAACATTTATCAATTTGATATTTGAGGAAAAAGGTCGGAAATCCCGTTCTAAGTAGCATGTTAATCGCTTTGATTTTTGCTATAGTTTGAATGATAATCACGTCATTAGTGGTAAGGATAGTCGTCTTAGGGCTTCTGTGATTTATCATAGGATAATGCTCGGATTTTTCCCGTGCAAACGCTTTTTCGATTATCGGTCTAAGGGGATTTTATGAACATAATTGGACTTTCAGCTTGTGAAAGGCTCGAATATTCGAGCAACAAAATTCTCAAGTACTTTCTAATCAGAACGGGCGTTCCATTTGAGTTAATGACGCTAGATGAAGCCATCGAATACCCTGACGAAAGTCAATTGGTGGGCTGTTTTGGTTGTGCAGTTGACAAAGTTACACTTGGCGAAGTCCTCAATAAAGTTGCTATGGCAGATGCTATTGTTGTTTCAACTCCTGTCCATTACACGAAAGATGGCAGATCGCGCTGGGCTTTTTGGGAAAAACTGTTTGAGCAGAATATCGAATGGAAAAGCATGCTTAGGAGTAAACCGTTTGTCGTACTTTCTATCGGCGGTTTTGAGCCTGAAGACGCGTTTGAGGATGCAAAATCCTTCATAACTTCGCAAGGGCTCGATTTTTTTGGTGGAGTTATCGATAAAGGACTAGCTGATTGCTTAACGCTTTGCACTCCGGAGTTTTGTTACGTCGCTCGCGTTGTTCACGAGTACGGCACTAACAGCGAGATATCCCTTGATATTGGAGCGAAAATTGATTACGAACATCGCGATATCCCCATTGAGTGTCCAAATAGGATACATACGACACCGAAAATTGAAGCACTAGCTGTTGAACTTGGGTACGCACTTGGAGCTAGAGCAACTGGTATTTAATTTTATTTGACGAGTGAAGTCTCGATTGAGTAAGGAGAAGTATGGCTAAACGAAAACCGGATGAGAATAAGAATGGAGTGTCGGTTCCCGAACATGAGAACAACTACACTCCTCTGGGAGGTCCTTATGTCGGAAAGTTGAAGCTCACACCAGAACGGAAGGAACAGCTTCGCGGCCTTTATAAAGCTATGAGGTTGACGCGCGATACGGATGACAGAATGCGCAAATTGTTTCGTGGGGGACGTTACTACGGGACTTACTTCAGTCAAATTGGACAGGAGTGCACAACAGTCGTGCCAGCATTCCTATCTAGGACTGATGATTTCATAGGTCCATCTCATCGCGAACTCGGTTGCATTATAGGGAAAGGCGTTCCTGTTAAGCACATGTTTGCGCAAGTATATACAAAGAGCACTTCGCAGGATCGTGGTGTTATGCATCCATGTTTTTGGGGATGTACCGATACACGCCACGTTGCACCCTGTACGTGTTTGGCGACTCAAGTTCCATTAGCGGTTGGAGCGGCTTTGTCATACAAAATGCGTGGGCTTAAAAATGTTGCGTTTTGCTTTACTGGAGAAGGTGCTGCTTCAAAAGGAGACTTTCACGAAGCACTTAACTTCGCAGGTGTGCACAAGTTGCCTGTCATTTACACGGTGCAAAATAACTGGTATGCAGAGAGTGTGCCTTTGAGCATTCAAGCAGGTAACCCAGATATTGAATCTCGTGCCGCTGGTTACGGAATAGCAGGTGTACGAGTTTATGACGGAAATGACGCGATATGGATGTTGCACGTTTACGAAGAAGCAATAGAGCGAGCATTGAATGGAGGTGGAACAACGCTAGTTGTAGCTGATACATACCGCTGGCATGGTCATAGTGAAATTGATCCTGCAACCTATCGTCCAGAAGAAGAAGTTAAGCGTTGGATGGCACTTGACCCACTTACTCGATTCGAAAAATACTTGGTTGATAATAGAGTTATGGCTGCGGAAGAGATTGAAAACGTTAAAAAGGATCTTCAGAATGAAATTCTAGATGCAGTCGATTATGCTGAACAATGTCCTGAATCACCAGTCGAAATGTGCCTCGACAATGTTTACGCACCGGAAGATTTCGTAAATCCGCTTGCTGAATATACGCATATTGTTGCCAAAGGAGTTTAGGGAGAAGGGAAATGGCACATAAGGTCACTTACATAGATGCAATTGTAGAAGCTCAAGCTGAAGAAATGCGCCGTGACGAGCGCGTATTCGTTATGGGTGAAGATGTCGGTATTTATGGGGGCGTTTTCAAAGCTACAAAGGGTTTGAAAGATGAATTTGGGTTTTATCGTTGCCTCGACACACCGATTTCGGAGAGCTTGATTGTAGGAGCCGGAATCGGAGCAGCGTTGATGGGGTTACGACCGATAGCTGAAATTCAATTCGCAGATTTTATTCACAGCGCACACGATCAGATAACAAATCAAGCAGCCAAAATGTTCTATCGGTCTGGCGGTACTTGGGCTTGCCCAATGGTAATACGCGTCCCTTACGGCGGAGACGTAGGTGGTGGTATGTATCACAGTCAATCTCCGGAAGCTTGGTACGCACACGTTCCGGGATTAAAGGTTGTTATGCCAGGAACCCCTTACGACGCAAAAGGATTGTTGAAAGCGGCGATCCGCGACAACAATCCAGTGATATATTTTGAGCACAAAAAGCTCTATCGGACTGTAAAAGAAGACATTCCAGACGAAGATTACATCGTTCCTATCGGACCTGCCGAGGTACGCCGCGAAGGACGTCATGTAACGATTATAGCTTTTGGCTTAATGCTTCAGCGTACATTAAAAGTTGCCGATAGATTATCTGAAGAAGGAATCGAAGCAGAAGTGATAGATCTAAAGTGTGTATTGCCAATCGACAAAGACACAATTGAGTCGAGCGCAAAAAAGACCGGAAAAGTGGTGATTGTGCATGAAGCGCCTAAGACCGGTGGTGTCGGTGGCGAAATTGCTGCAATCGTGAATGAGAAAGCGTTCGAGTTTCTCGACGGACCTGTGGTTCGCGTATGTGGTCTCGATATTCCACATCCTTTCCACCCAAAAATGGAAGAGTTTTATCTGCCTAGCGTAGATAGGATATATAACGAGACTAAAAAACTTGTTGATTATTAACAATACATTAGTTGAATCATGTGATTCCCTAGTCGCATATGTTCTAGAAGCTCAAAGTATTGAGCAGGAGATTGAAGCATGGCAATGAAAGTTGTTGTCCCGCAATTGGGAGAAAGCGTTGTAGAAGGAGTCCTCGGAAAGTGGCATTTCAAAGAAGGTGATCGCGTCGAACGTGATCAAACTTTACTGGAAATTGAGACCGATAAAATCAATCTCGATATTCCGAGCCCTATGACAGGTACACTCGCGAAGATACTTGTGTCTGACGGATCTACAGTAGTAGTTGAACAAGTACTAGGTCTTCTGCTTGCCGACGACGAGAGTTATGTCGCCAGTATGTTGAATGGTGTTGCAGTTAGTGTTTCACACGCATCTGAAAAGTCAGTAGCTGCACAGAGTCTAAAAGTACCGCAAAAAACAGCGCTTGAATTCACTACTGTCGTTTCTCAAACAGATTCCGCCATTCCTGTAAATCCAGCAAGTGAAGGAGATGCACGAGCGAGATTGTCACCTGCGGTACGAAGACTCATTGAGGAGTACAAGCTCAATATTGACGAGATACCAGGCACCGGCGAGGGGGGGAGAATTCGTAAAATTGATGTAGAGAAGTTCTTATCCGATGCTTCATATCGACGCACAACGGCACCTAAGCCAGCAACGAAAACTCAAGATCCGCAGATATCTGATCAGCATGTACAACATGCGCCTCAAACATCTGCGCATAAGTTTATTGCTTCTAGAGAGGAATTTCCAGTTGAACGCATTGCGCTTACACCTATAAGAAAGACTATAGCTCAAGCTATGCAGAGAAGCAAGAACACCGCCGCGCATACATTAGACATTGGAGAGCTTGATTGCACCAATTTGGTTAAGTTTAGAAATGCATGGAAAGAAAGAGTATTTAACGAATACAGCGTCAACCTTACATACATGCCGTTTTTTGTTAAAGCATCTGTTGCTGCGTTGAAATTGCATCCGTATATGAATGCTAGTATAACGGACGATGAAGTTTTAATCAAACACTATTACAACATCGGTTTCGCGGCGGATACGGAGGTTGGATTAGTTGTACCTAACATCAAAAATGCAGATAGCAAGAGCATAATCGAGATAGCACGTGAGATGAGCGAACTAGCCGAAAAGGCGCGTGCACGCAAGCTAACGATGGATGATATAACGGGCGGAACGTTTACACTTACAAATGCAGGCGGTTTCGGGGTTCTACTGTCGAGCCCTATTATTAACTACCCAGAGGTTGGCATACTCGGTATTCACGCGATTGAGAAACGACCTGTGGTAAGAAATGGTGAAATCGTGATACGCGATATGATGTATCTAGCAGTGCAATTTGACCACAGATTGATAGACGGCGTTTATGCTATTAGATTCCGAAACGAGATTCATAGGCTGCTTGAAAGTCCTGAATTGCTTTTTATGAACGTGTAGTATTTGGAGTTCAGTATGGCTGAAAGATTCGATGTGATTGTGATAGGCGCGGGTCCTGGTGGATATGAATGTGCTATTCGATTCGCTCAACTTGGCAAGAAAACAGTCTGTATAGAAAAAGACAACTGGGGGGGGACATGTCTTAATGTCGGATGTATACCCTCGAAAGCGCTGCTAGATTCAAGCAAATACTTTGCTCAACTGTCTAAACTTAAAGATCATGGGATACTAATTGACACTGAAACTGTGAAGCTAGACTTCGACCGTATGATGACTCGCAAAAATGAAATCGTAAAGAAGCTGACCGGTGGCGTAAAAATGCTCTTCGATAAGAACGGCGTTGAGGGCATTCTTGGTACGGCAGGATTCAACTCCCCAAGAGAAGTTAAAGTTGTACTTAATGCTGGCGGTGAGCGTACACTTGAGGCAGATGTAATCGTAATAGCTACCGGCAGTGCGCCAATGAGACTTCCCTTTCTTAATATTGACGAAATCAACGTTTTAACATCCACAGAAGCGCTTTCTCTGCCTGCGCTTCCTAGAAGCATCTTAATTATTGGCGGCGGATATATCGGATTGGAGATGGCAAGTGTTTACAGGAGACTTGGGGTTGAAATAACGATTGTTGAAATTCTACCAGCTATATTGACAGGTCTCGATATAGATATTGTCAAGCAAGCCCATCGTGAGTTCAAGAAACAAGGTATGGAGATTTTCACCGAGCATAAAGTAATAAAAGTAAACGCACTTGGCGGAGCGCGTGGTGTTCAAGTAGACTTTGTAAGCAAAGACGGCAATGAAGTGCACCGAACGGTTGAAAAAGTACTTGTTTCTACAGGGCGTGTGCCATTTACGGACGGATTAGCGCTCGACAAAGCAGGCGTTGAACTTACAGAGCGCAACTTCATAAAGGTGAACGAGTGCCTCGAAACATGTATAAAAGGTGTTTACGCGATCGGCGACGTGATTGGAGGAATGATGCTTGCGCATAAAGCGAGCTTTGAAGGTGTCGCTCTAGCAGAGTATTTGGCTGATGACAAGCCGGCGCATTTCAAAGCTGCGATCCCGTATGCTGTATTTACTAATCCTGAAATTGCCGGTGTTGGTATGACTGAACAGGAAGCCACCGAAGCAGGTCGAAAAACAAAGGTCGGTACGTTCTCTTTCAAAGCAAGCGGTAAGGCTATGGCGCTCGGAGAGGATGATGGTATTGCTAAAGTAATCGCCGATTCCGAAACGGACGATTTGCTTGGCGTACACGTAATCGGACCGCACGCATCCGACCTGATCGCCGACGCAACGCTGGCTTTAGGGTATCAAGCGACTTTGGAAGATTTCCAAAGCCACATCCGCGTTCATCCCTCGTTATCTGAAGTCCTTAAAGAGGCTGCGCTGAACGCTGATAAAAAGTCAGTAAACAAAGTCAATTAATAGTCAACATTCGCGGACGATCCGTTAGTTATTACACTAACATAGCTGTACGAACTAGAAATGCAGGATTATGCGCTTAATCAAGGTCTAACTACGTGACTGAAACACCGCAACCGCGTTTCCAAAAGGATCTTTGATTATGGCGAACCAACCTACTTCAGGTATCTCGGTTTTGCCTTCCCAAACGTCTCCGCCAAGCTCCTTTGCTTTCTCTAAATATGGCTCGATTTCTTCAACTAAAATATAGATAATAGGTGAAGATCCCGCTTTGACTTCGGGAACTTTAACAAATCCGCCATTTACGCCACCTTCAGGCCCCATATAGATAAGATATTCTTCTCCCCAAGCCTTGAATGTCCAACCGAAAAGTCCGCCGTAAAACGTTTCCGTTTTCTCAAAATCCGTTACGTGCCACTCGATATGACACACTGAATGTTTAATCATGAAATTACTCCTAATGAAGAACTAAATCTGTTTTTGTACAAGTGAAAAACACTCCTGCGCATTTCACATAATGTACGGCTAATCAAAACAAACTAACAGTCTATTATATCGTTTATGTTAGAATCGCTTTCTAGTGATCAGCAACCCTTGACCTACATCAATGATGAGCGAGTCAAATTTACTAGAATTGTCTATCAATCTGAAAAAATCACGCAACTCATCTTTATGACTGATAGCGTTGTCAGCAACAATGATACCGCCTGCAACCATTTGCGGCTTAAGAAGCGTGAAATATTCGCTGTAACCTGTTTTATCCGCGTCAATAAAAGCGAAAGCTATGGATTGTATGTTCGCAATATGATCGCGAGCGTCTCCGATAGTCAGTTTAACGAACTCGATAACACCGGCTGATTCATATGTTTCAAGACTTAAGATCGCACGATCTTGGTCGATTTCAAATGTATTTAATACGTGATATGCTGGATCTGTATAGCGTTTGGCGCGCTCGCTCATAGCTAGTGATAACCACAAGCCAGAATAACCACCGCCACTGCCAATTTCGACAACGTGTCCTTCTGGAGCGCAAAGTGCAAGTAAAGCGAGCATACTGGCTGCATCTTCATGGATAGCCCAGATTCTACCTGGAGGAGGAGCTTTAACTTCAAGCTGGTTCGAATCTAAATCCTTCAACCATTTCATTCGATCTAGTACACGATTTGGAACATGTTTAAACACTTACTAACTCCTTAAGTGTTCTAAAGTAGTAAATACTCAAGTGATGGTTTATGCCCAGCACAGCAAGCGCATGGCTTGTTATTCGGCCAATCGATTGATAGCAGAGTTTATGCGAGATTGCAAGAGAAATTACTTAATGCGATATCTCTGAACTTCTGGGTTA
>CAZRQJ010000055.1:0-13203 GCA_964602075.1 uncultured Planctomycetia bacterium | reverse complement strand
GACGTTGGAAGCGGAGAAGAAAACGTTGGATGCGAAACCATCGGCGAAAATATGGAAATTGCAATCAATCCGGCATATCTCATAGATGTTCTTAATCAGTTGAGCTGCGATCGCATTTTGATTTATTGGAACAGCAAAGTCACTCCGCTCGTCGTGTCGGCAGACGACGACGCAGATTTTACATATGTCGTAATGCCAATCCGTATAGAGTAATCTTGTTTGCGTTGAATTATTTATAAGGAAACGTAAAGATATTCTCTGCTTGTTTACAAATAGAGCAATTACCTGTGATTTTGGGTATTGTACATTAGGGTTAACTGCATTCGTTATAAGTGAATGCCGAAGCGACGGATAAGACAACTCACTTATAATTGATGGTTAATCGCTCATTTGGCTTTACAAAATGAATTATTGGTGATAGCCTGTAACCGAGGGCTAAGGTTTGTAGGTTAGTATGCCTAAAGCATAGCCGGTCCTTAGATGGTATTTCCCTCAAAAGCGACCGGGATAGTCTATAAAAGCGTTTCGGGTAAATCCGAAAGGAGTTTATGATGGGTGTAAAGAAAAAGGAAAAGGATGAGCTAGTTGCTGTAACCCTTGTTGAGCGCATTCGCTGGCTACACAGAAAGGTTGCCGATGGTGAATATCCTACCGCACAAGATCTAGCGGCTCAATTTGGCACAAGTCTTTCAACGGCATACCGTGACATAGAGTATATGAAAGACACGTTTGATGCGCCTATTGTGTACGACTATAAAGAGAAGGGATTTTATTATTCTGAACCTTACACGCTTCCCACAATTAAAATGCGTGAAGGCGAATTGTTGAGCATTCTCGTTATAGAGCAGATGCGCAAAGCTTATGACGGCACAATTCTCGAAAAGCCGATCAACAGCGCTTTCGAGAAGGTAGCTGAAAGCTTAATCGATCCCGTGACTGTTGATGTGAATTCTCTCGATAACATACTTCAGTTCAACATTGATCCGTTCCCCAGCATTGATTTGAACCTGTTCGATGCGCTTGTCGATTTTATTCGCCACAGAATCACGATTATCCTTCGTTATTTCAGCGGTCAGAAAGCTTACATCGTTGAGAAAAAGGTAGATCCGTACCACTTGATTTGTTACAAAGACAACTGGTATTTGATTAGCTGGTGTCATGAAAAAGAGGATCTGCGCGATTTCCTTGTGAGCCGCATTCTTGCCGTCGAGCCGACAGGCGAAGTTTTCGAGCCGCATCCGGATTACGACTTAGAAACACACAAGCGCGAAAGTCTTCTTTTCCGTGGCAGCGAACGTTTCATCCGTATTCGTGTCGAGTTCGACAAGTTTGCAGCGCATTGGATCCGCCTAAAGCGCGTTCATCCGTCGCAAGAGATTATCGAGCGTGAAGATGGCAGCGTCGAAGTTCTGTTCGTTGTAACGAGCTATGAAAACATGCTTCGCTGGGTGCTTTCATTCGGCGAACATGCGCGTGTACTCGAACCGATCGACTTGATCTATAAAGTCAAGCGCAGCGTTGACAGATTGGCTCAATTGTATGCTCATGTGCCGGGTTATTACGAAAACCCGCCGCGCCAGCAAATGCAGCAGCCGATGCGTTATCGCGACAGTCGGCAGGAGCTTCCGCCGCGTCCCAGATCGCGCGAATACCTTCCACCTAGACGGTAATTCTTAGAGTTAGGCAGTTTTTGTACCAAGTTATACGTTTGTCGAATTCATATGTTGTGACGACGCGTGCGATATACGCTTCAAAAGTGCAATTGGCTCGCGTTGTAATGTAAATTTTATTTTCGTTGTTATCATTGATCGTGCGTAAATGTACAGCCTGCGGGAACGAACTTGCCACTTATGCAGTTTACTGCACAAAATGCGGCAAGATAAATCCGATTACATCGTCGCAGTCACAAGACGAAGATGAAGCCAAAGAGAAATCAGAAAGAGATTCAAAGAAGCAACATGATCCGATTAAAGTAAAGACGAACGAACCACCAGAGCAGAAATCATACATTAGACTCGACTATACGAAGCGTGACTCGGAAATCAAGACCGACAGCAATGTTCACACGGATTTGCCTATCGGTCAGCCTAGTTTGGAAAAGGTTTATCCAAGACTCGCCGACGCGAAGCAAGACTCGGTAGTTAAGACCGACAGCGATATTCACACAGATTCACCTATCGGTCAGTCGAAGAAGTCGGACAATACAACTCAAACCGAATCGCCGCTATCCAAGCAAATTATCGGATCAGTTTTAGGCACATACGCCACATCTTCTGTAAAGTCTGATTCGGTCAGTAAGCCGACCGCACAGCCGATAGTTGTTCAACCAAGACCTTCTGAAAGTCGTTCAACAACTTCAACAACACCCGATAAGCCTTATCAAGTGCCCGATGGCGTTAGAGTTTTCGACCGCGACAAAGCAAAGGACAGCGGAGCGGGTTGGGCAGGATTTCCCAAGCAAGGCGGAAACAGCGAGTTTTTGAGTCCCGATGAAGTGAAGTTCACAACTCGTTTCTCATTCGCTCCAGGATGCGTTTTTTACTTATTCTCGCGTGCGATGGGCGCGTTTTTACTGGTCAACTTGAGTCTGCTTTTTATATACGCCTTTACTTTGCCTGATAACGCGACATCCGATAATGCAGTCACTGATTTACTTACAAAAATATATTTTCTTCTTCAAGTTCCGGTGCTATTGTGGATGGGAAGCGTTTCACGAGCGCGCAGATGGAAGGTGCTTAAATTTCAAAGCTTCAACCACTTTAAGAGCGATGAGATTGTTTGGGGCATACTAGGCGGCATTGGATGGTTTTTCATCGTTTTAATAGCGCTGTTTGCTTTGTTCGGTTAATGCGCGCTTAGATATTCTATGTAGGTATTGCAAATAGCGTGTTAAAATTGTTTTTTTCATTATGGCTTTGGATAGAGAACAGAAGTCGTCAATCATAAGAGAGCGGGAGGATCTAGAGAGAATCGAACGCTCTATGCTTGCTCCGTTCGCAATGTTTTCAGGCGATTCCGCCGGCAGGGAACATTCCGAAGAGCTGCCTCAATTTCGAACGAATTATCAGCGCGATTGGCATCGCATCACGCACAGTCAAGCGTTCCGAAAGCTGGAATTCAAAACACAAGTATTCATGTTCGGCGAAGGTATCGAGACGGTTCGTAACAGATTGACGCACACGCTTGAAGTAAGCCAAATTACGTCGAGTATTTGTCGAGCGCTTGGATTGAACGAAGATTTAGGCATAGCAATAGCGCTGGCGCACGATCTTGGTCATCCTCCATTTGGACATGCTGGCGAAAACATCCTGCATAAACTTGTTCATAGTTTTAACCACAATGTACATGGACTGCGAATCGTTCGCACGCTTGAAACTCGGTATCCATCATATCCCGGCTTAAACTTGACACTAGAAACACTTGAAGGATTGGAAAAACACGACACGGACTACGACAGCGTGGCATACCACTACTTTTTCAACGGGCGCATGCCGACGCTTGAAGGGCAGGTTGCAAGCGTAGCGGACGCAATTGCATATAGAAGCCACGATCTCGAAGACGGATTGTCGAGCGAGATGATGACCGAGTCGGAGCTCGACGATAGCAACATTGAAATTTGGCGTATGATCAAAGAGCGGATGAGAAATGTGAGAGGAGCATCGCGCATGCCCCAGCTTGCGCGCCAGCTTATTGATATAATGGTCACCGACGTGCTCGCTGAATCTGAACGCAGGATTAAAACATCTAACGTCAAATCGGTCGATGAAGTTCGCGCAGTAAAAAGCGTTCTCATCGGGTTGAGTCCGTCGCTGTCAAAAGCGGATTCTGAACTTGGCTTGTTCCTGCACAGAAATTTCTATGAAGACTATAGAGTTGCGCGTATGATGGCGAAGGGACAAGGAATGATCAGCAAGATGTTTGAGACATTCAGGGACAATCCAGCGCTTCTCCCGCCCGACGTGTTTGCACGATATCGCGAGTCGGACGACAAGCGCATCGGAGAACCGCTGCGCGTCATTGCAGACTATCTCGCCAGCTTGACAGACCGTCAGGCAATAGACGAACATAGGAAGCTTTTTGAAGTCGGGTTAAGGTAACTATAGCCCGACGAAGGGGTTGTTATGAATTTGCGTAAGTTACAAAATGCACCCGTTTCGGGTAAAAGAGTTTTTGTTCGTGTCGATTTCAACGTGCCGATTAAAGAAGGCGTCGTAAAAGACGACAACCGAATACGGGAGAGCCTTCCGACGATTATCGAGCTTATCGGGCGCGGCGCGTATGTAATTCTTGCGAGCCATTTGGGTAGACCTGAAGGAGTACCTAATCCAAAATATTCAATGAAGCCGATTGCGCCGGTCCTTCAAACTCTTTTGAACGAAGCGTTAAAAGCAAAATCAATGTCTCCAGTCGAAGTCGTGTTTCTCGATGACTGTATCGGTTACAAAGTGTTGTGGGCTGTCAATCATATGGACAACGGCAAAGTGATATTGCTTGAAAACACACGTTTTCACCGAGAAGAGGAGAAAAATCAGCGGATATTCGCAATGAGTCTTGCGATGCTTGCAAATGTATATGTCAACGACGCTTTTGGAAGCTGCCATCGAGCGCACGCGTCGACCGAAGGTATTGCCCACTTTCGTCCGGCTTTTGCTGGACACCTTGTTCAAAAAGAAGTCGAAGCGCTGTCGAAAGTCATCAACAATCCGCAGCGTCCATTCTATGTCGTACTTGGGGGAGCAAAGATCAGCGGAAAAATCGACGTAATCACAAGAATGCTAGAGCTTTCAGACAGCATATTCATCGGTGGAGCAATGGCGTTCACGTTTGCTAAAGCGCTGGGATACGAAACGGGTAGGTCACTTATCGAGGACGACCGCGTCACAATGGCTCGCGAGATTCTCGAAAACGCCAACCAGCAAGGCAAAACGATTCACCTGCCTGTTGATGTGCTTACAACGAACGACATAGAGAACCCAACCGTTATCGAAACCAAACCTCTCGACGGTATGGGACCGGACGACATCGGCGTCGACATCGGCAGCCTTACGACATCCGAATACGCTGAAGAGCTTGCGAAAGCAAAGACTATTTTTTGGAACGGGCCTATGGGCGTTTTTGAAAAAGAACAGTTTGCAAAAGGCACGTTTGCAATCGCTGAAGCAATGGCGAATTCAAACGCCGTGACTGTCGTGGGCGGCGGCGAGTCTGCTATGGCGGTTAAAATCGCTGGCGTAGAAGAAAAAATTACGCACGTTTCGACCGGCGGCGGCGCGAGCCTCGAATTCGTGGAGGGCAAAGTGCTTCCGGGTATCCACATCCTTGAAGAGGACAACCAAAACAATCCTGCGTATCAATCAAGTTGAATAATTCGTACTTTACATTCTAATTACTAAGTCGTACAATTGCATTTTATGGTTGCAGTATTAACCAGATTTCGCAAATTATTGTCGGAAATGCATCCTAGCCGTATGCTCTTTTTCGGTTACTTGTCTTACGCTTTAATCGGGTGGGGTCTTCTTTCAATACCGTTTATGTGGCAAAACGGCAGAATTGCTTCATTAGACAACCTATTTATTGCAGTGTCCGCCTTAAGCACAACTGGATTGATAACTGTAAACACTCCAGATGCTTATAGTTTCTTAGGCGAATTAGTAATCTTGCTTCTCATTCAAGCTGGCGGCATTGGCTATATGACATTTGGTTCATTCGTCATTCTAGCAGTTCGCGGACGACTATCAAACCCTCGCGAGAAAGTTGCGTTGCTGGCATTCGCACTACCAAAAAGCTTCAGAATAAGAGAATTCATTAAAGACATAATCATATTTACACTCGTTATTGAAGCGATTGGAGCATTACTATTAGCTCCCTATTTTGTTTATCATAAGGTTGATAATGCTTTATGGAGCGGCGTGTTTCATTCCGTATCAGCTTTTTGTACTGCAGGATTTAGCCTTTTTCCTGACAGTCTGGAACGATTTAGAGGGGACATCTACATTAACGTTGTCATATCTGTTCTATCGATATTAGGCGCAATGGGATACATTGTTATATCAGATATATATCGAAGTGGTTTTGGTAAAAAATCATATATAAAACTAACCACGCGAATTATTGTCATTTTTTCTTTCGCATCACTTTTTGCAGGGTTCTTGTTTCTCATAAACGAACCAGCCTTTTCTGAACTAACTTTAGGCGAGAAACTTCTAGCTGCATGGTTTCAATCAATGACAGCTATGACAACAGTTGGTTTTGATACTATTCCGACAGGATTGATTTCTGCATCAGGATTATTCATAACTATTATATTAATGGTTATCGGTGCATCACCATCTGGCACAGGTGGAGGTCTCAAATCAACAACAGTATCTGCTATGCTTGGAACGATCTGGAGCTGTATGAAAGGCAGTGATAAAATTACATTCTGGCACAGAGAGATTCCATATCATCGATTATTTACAGCGTTTGGCGCATTAGGTATGTATACTATTGTTTTGATGATTGGAAGCTATTTTCTATCACTTGTAGAACCTTGGGAATTTGAGAGATTACTCTTTGAATCATCATCCGCACTTGGTACAGTTGGCTTATCTACTGGAATTACTGCATCGTTAACAAGCGCAGGTAAGTTAATTGTAACAGCTTTGATGTTCATCGGAAGACTAAATCCAATAACTTTTGGTATAGCATTATTTGCGTGGATTGATTTGAAGGGAAACCTTAGGTTCCCAGAAGAAGATGTAGCTTTATAATAACATTAATTAGTATTAATAACACGCCCGAAAGCAGTCAACTCCTGTCTCGAACGAAGCTATTATAATACAGCAACGTTTGTAGTTAACTAATCCTCTCTTTACCCTTCCGGCTTGACCTTGTCGCCAACCTTAACCGAGCCTTCTAAGAGTTTGCAAAGATCGTATGAATCAGTTGTTTTAATTATTACAAGACGTGCAACTATTGCGTCTTTTGTCGCAATAATTGCACCTGTAAGCTCGTTGATGAGGTAGAACTAGATAAAAATCTACTTTGTATTCACTGGCGGTGATACAAAGCTAAGCCACCATTCGTCGATGATTTTTGCTAAAGCTAAATCTCCTGATGCTGGTTTAACAAGATCAGGCTTTTCCTTGGGAACAAGCGCAGCATCTTCGATATGCCACGCTGGCGATAATTGTATTGTCCGGGTTAGAACACTTCCGTCTTGCTTGATCACGATCACTAATCCGTGTGTTTTAACCAGATAGTTGCAGGTTAGGATCACCCTCTCTTCGTTCATTTCGATGAATTTACCATTTGAAAGAGCTAAGTAAGTTTTTGCTCCTTTGTCAAAATCAGTGATTATCAAATTGAAAGGTAGTCCGCCACGAACTCCTATGTAGAACAGATCATTCAGGTTTTTCGTGATTCGAACAGCCTTATTTCCGTCAACATCCGCTGCTTCAAGCGAGATTGCCTGAGTTGAATGTACCGCACAAACAAGCAGCATCAATGAGATAAACACAAAAAATACTAACTTGCTATACACGCGCATTTAGTCCTCCTAATATCCAAAAAATTAAAATGTAGAATCTCGCAATAGCCAAAATCAAGGAAAGGTTCAACCCATGATGTCATAACCTCAGATTCGTCTGCATCCCAATGTTGAACGAAACGAGTCGGAATAAGCAACGAATACTCTTCAAATGAAAACATCGTTTTCGAGCATTCAGCACCAGGTATGGCTGTGACATGTGCTTCTCCGATCGGTTGAGCTAAGTATACCAGTGTAGAATCGCTAACTGCTGATGAATTCTGAACAAAATCAATAACATAAAGGCCAGACTTGGCCCATTCTTTCGAAAGATAGCCTGAATTGCACAAGTCCTTAGCACTACTTGGATATGTTAGTTCCCGAGCATGGTATTCCTCCAGCGCAAGCACAATTCCAAGTATAAAGTGGCAATGCCAAGGCTGTTCCCCGTTCTTAAACGATTGCACTTCCCTAAGTTGTTCGTTGTGAAACATTGAAGCCGAAATGGAGAGAATTCTTTTAGCCGGGTCCGGCAACAAATCTGCCAAACGGCTTGGTCTAACCATAGTCGGATAGCTTTCCGCTGCAAGGCACTCAAACATTGCTGAACAAACGACAATTGTGGCAATCACACATGTTAGCTGGGGCAATGAATATTTGCATCCGTTTACCCTAAATCTACTTGAAACTCGCATGTGCAACTCCTGCTATTCGTATAGCTCATTGGCAATCTAAATCAGAATCACATTCTTTGCGTGTAGCTATCATTGGGGAACACATACCCTCATCGCAACAATTATAGTATTCGATTTCTGATGGCCCATCTGGATCCGATAGCGCTACCGACCCAATCAATGTTGCAGCTGTTTGATCACTTGGCACACTATAGCTCGCCGGAGCTTGTGCGCTTGTAGAAGGGTCATCGTTTACGGACCAAGCAGGACATATCCTAAACTCTTTCGACTCATACGTGTCATTGATATACTTTATAACTACAACGCCGTAATACATCCTGTAAGCACTGGGGTTGAATGAGCGCATCAGGTTGGAGTCGGTTGTATAGTTTCCGTCTATGTATATCCAGCATGTGTCCACATCTTGTGGGTTTGATTCAATCGCGGCAATCGTTAGCTCAGAGTCTCCGGAAGCTCCTATATAGATGACACCCGATTCATTCCAGACCTTTCGCGCATTCAAAGTGCATATAGAAATGTAAGATGTTGCATTAGCCATTTCCGACATTGCAAACACTAACAAAACTGTAACCGAAAGCCAAAAACTCATCGACATGAAACGGCGGTTGCAAATCATCATGTTCCTCCTCGAAATAAAATCACATGACATAGTAGCACTTTTTGACTCCCTGTCACTAGTTGTTTCCTAAAAAAAGGAAAATCCCTCACCTTTTCAGTATCATCCTGATATACAACTACTTTCCGCATAATCCACCTCGAAATCAGATTATACCCCGATGATTAAGATGTTTTCCGCTCTACCCTTCCGGCTTAACCTTGTCGCCAACCTTAACCGAGCCTTCTAAGAGTTTGCAAAGAATGTAGTCGTTCGTCACTTCGACAATTTCAAGTCTGGCTATCATTGTGTCTTTAGAAGCGATAACCGCACCCGTAATCTGATTGACAATCGCCTTCGATTCGTAAACCGCAAGTATCCCGCCGACTGCGAGTTCAAGCGCAGGCGCGGGCGTCAGGTAGTAATCCTCGCCGTCAACCGCGACTATCGTCAGCGTATCAACATCCGGAAGCCTGCCGCAAACCCTCTCAAAATTACGCGCGCAGAACGCCCGAAGCGCATCAGCTTTAGTTTTCTGGCTTGGTTCGAGAGTCGTTCCAAACTGTGAATAGAGAAAGTCGATGCGCTCGTCCATTTCGTCGAAACGCCCCATCGCTGCATATACGACAGCCTGGTCCCAAACGATTACGTGTTCTCGCTCTCCTTTCACTTGTTCCGGGCGGTAGGCGGCGGCGAACTTTGCAAGCGCGGTTTTATAGTCGCCTTTCAACGCCGCTTCCCATCCCGCCTGATATTCCATGTTTACGAAATCACCCGCATAGCAGACGAAATAAGTCGTGAGAGTTTCTTTATACGGCGTGAAATGCTTAGACATAATCGAAACAGCGTCGTTTACAGCCCAGCCTTTCATAGCGTCGTCGAGGTATGTCGTTCCCCGATTGTCGAAGTTTTTGTTGTGATAATCGCCGCTCGAAGTAGTAGCGTGCAAAACGCCGCCCGTTTCTATATCGACAAGTTTCGCCTCTAAACTCGCATGCGCCCACTGCTCGACTACCCAGACTGATTTGTAAACCGGTTCCTTTTCTGTGAAGTATTTTGTTTCGTAAATTTCCTTCTCTTTGTTCCAGACTTTCTTTTCTTTTTGAACTTCTTTATAATAATCAACAACCTGCTCTTGACGGCGCTGGGTGTCGCTTGTTATTGCAGGTGCGCTGCCAACGATAATTGCGTCAACACCGAGCAAGCGTCCGACTTCTATAGCGGTTGATGGATCTGCGAATCCGCTCTGCTGGAAACGCTGCTCACCCAAAATGCCTTCCATTTCGGCGCGGCTGACTACTTCGATAAAGCCTTCGACAGAGATAGCGGCTGATAGCTGGTTCATCAGCGATTCAGACATTATTGCGTTTCTTGCATCGACAGTGAACGGCATAACAGCGATTCGGTTGACATCGGGACTATAGAACTTCACGCTGACCTGTTTCAGAACCCACGGCTTTGCCCACTTTTCAGTAGTTATATCGGCGCGTGCGGGGGTGTTTAATCCATTGAATGAAAGAATAAACAGAAACAAAGCAGCAAATGTTCTATAACCGATAGAATGGCGATTTCTACCAGTAACAGAACGCAAGCAATCAATCCGACCAAAATTACGAGTATTCATACTTACTCCAAAACCTAACCTCACACACGTTTACCTACCCAGCATATTATAAGGCATAAATAAACGATTCGGAGTTCGATGATGAGAAATACAGTTGGGTAGTTGCTTATCGCGGCGGCTGCGGGTATCATGAAAACGCGAGCGGGGTTGGCGGCGGCGGTATGCGTAAGCATATTGAGGAAAGTCCGGACACCGCAGGGCAGAAGGCCAGGTAACGCCTGGGCGGAGCGATCCGACGGAATGCGCCACAGAAAATAACAGCCCGTCAAAGTCGATTGAGACGCTTTTGCGACTCGTGCGGCGGGATTCGTCCCGACCGCGTGACCTTAACGACTAATTTAGGCTGGTAACCACGGGCAACGGTGAAACAGTGCGGTAAGAGCGCACTAGCCGGGCGGGCAACCGTCAGGCTTGGGCAACCCTCTTTGGTGCAAGGCGAAAAGGGAACGGAAGCCGCGGAACTTCGGTTTCGCGAAACATGCTGCCCGCAAAGTTCCCGAGTTGCTGCTTGAGGCGCGGGGAGACCCTCGTCCCAGATAGATCGCCGTCTATAACAGAATCCGGCTTACGCCCCGCTCGCGGCTTTTACAGTAAATTTGGAATTCTGCGTAGTTTGACATACATCGACAGGCAAGTTATTATAGAAGGGAGGTTGTAGTGGAATTTCGTCTTGGAGAGCTTTTTTGTGGAGCAGGTGGTTTGGCGCTTGGTGCCAAGCTATCTGTCGCCAAATCAAATGACGAAGCTTATATGATACGGCACGTATGGGCAACAGACATAGATAAAGACAGTTGTGACACTTTCAGAGCTAACATCTGCCCTGATAACCCTCGCAGTGTTGTATGTAAAGATGTAAAGAGAATTCGCTTTGAAGATCTAAGAAAAATCTCCGATATTGATGCCCTCTCATTTGGTTTTCCATGTAACGACTTCAGCGTTGTTGGTGAACAAAAAGGGGTTGATGGAGTTTATGGACCTCTTTACCAATACGGAGTGAAGGCACTTAAAGAGTTTCAACCTATGTGGTTTCTCGCTGAAAACGTCGGGGGTTTGCGGAATGCCAATGAAGGAAGGACTTTTAATAAAATTATTTGTGATTTGGTCTCATGCGGATACAATGTAGTTGCACATTTGTATAAAATGGATAGATACGGCATACCACAAAGGAGACACCGAATCATAATCGTAGGCTTTCGAAAAGACCTTAACATCACTTTCGGAGTGCCTACAGATGCTCCATATGCTAATGTTGACATATCTGCAAGAACAGCTCTAGAGAAGCCTCCTATCCTACCAAATGCTTACAACAACGAACTAACGCAACAATCAGCAACAGTCATTGAGCGACTCTCTTACATCAAACCCGGTGAAAACGCTTTTACCGCTGATATGCCAGACTTTCTTAGATTGAACGTAAAAGGTGCAAAAATCAGCCAAATCTATCGCAGGTTAGAACCTGATAAACCTGCATATACGATTACTGGGAGCGGTGGAGGAGGAACACATGTTTATCACTGGAATGAAAAGCGAGCTTTGACTAATCGTGAGAGAGCTCGTTTGCAAACCTTTCCTGATAATTTCATTTTTTCTGGATCTAAAGAAAGTGTGAGACGCCAAATTGGTATGGCGGTGCCTCCCTTTATGGCAAAGGTAGTTTTTGATGCAATTCTTAAGTGTTATGCAAAAATCCCATATCAAACGATCATCCCAAATCTTGATCTTTCTGCCAATGCTTTCAGTTTTACTAAGCTTAGCGCAGTTCCATCTTTGTTAATCAGAGGGATATAAGTTGATTTCCGAGAACCTATTTGAACACATCCTTGTTAAAGATGCATGTGAGGGTGCTGATACTTTATACATTGTGTCAGGATACGCTACAGCTACAATGGCGTCAAGGCATTTTAAAGAACTTCAAGAATCCCAATATAGGTCCTACAATTTAAACATTCAGGTTAATCTGATCATCGGCATGGCTATTGAAGAGGGAATATCCGTTAGTAATCATATAGGCTTCAAAGAGCTGTCAACCGAGTATCATCGAGGGAATTTTGAATGTAGTTACCTCCTGACAAGACCAGCTGTTCATTCCAAAGCATATGTTTGGACAAAACAAGGTGTACCGGTTCATGCATACATCGGATCAGCCAACTACACACAAACGGCATTTTTTGGAAATAAACGCGAAGCTCTTGAAGTCTCAAACCCTAAACAAGTTTACGATTACTTTCATGACCTTCAAAGCTCATCGATCATTTGTTCTCATAACGATACTGAAAACTTGATAACTATAGTAAATGATCGATCTTATGTGCGACAACGTCAAGCCAATCAATATGCACTCTTTGAAACAGATTTAGATGCATCTCCAAATTATTCGGAACTCAAATCAGTTCATCTGAGTTTCCTTGATAACACAGGGCAGCTACCAGAACGTTCAGGTTTAAATTGGGGGCACAGACCGGAGTACAACAGAGAACGCAATCAAGCATACATAAGAGTTCCAGCTTTGGTTGCTAGGTCAGGATTTTTTCCACCTAGAGGACGCCATTTTACTATTATGACTGATGATGGGCAGGTTATTATATGTAGAATAGCTCAAGATGGGGATAAAGCAATCGAATCTCCACATAATAATAGCATTATTGGACTTTATTTTAGGCAACGTATGGGTTTACCCTCTGGATGTTATATTACTATAGAAGATTTAATTGGTTATGGGAGAACAGATGGAGTGCACCCCTAAAACTGGACAGAATTGGAGTAAAAACATACAGTAGTCATT
>CAZRQJ010000054.1:0-13330 GCA_964602075.1 uncultured Planctomycetia bacterium | reverse complement strand
TTGCTTTGTTATCACCGCTTCCAGTAAGCGCAAACTGCCCGTCAGGCGAAAAAGCTACAGACTTGATCCAACTGCTGTGACCCGCGAGTGTCTCTATACACGTACCATCTGCTACACTCCATAGCTTTGCTGTCTTATCACCGCTTCCAGTAAGCGCAAATCGTCCGTCAGGCGAAAAAGCGACGTAGGAAACAGAACCACTGTGACCAGTTAGTGTTTTGAGTTTGCTGCTCAAGTCAGCGGTTGCCGGCACAATAGCGGGTGGTTCTGTTATGCCTGATGTTAGCGGTAGCGTTAACACTTCCGCTCCTCCCGCTCCCGGCTCTACAATCGGCGGCGCGTACCCTCCCCCCGGCACGTAGCTAATCGGTATATCGCCCTTGACTTCGCCGGATTTCATAGGCGTCTGGCTCCTGCCCGAACGCACGCTCCACGCGTTGAGTCGCTCGAATGTGAACCGGTAAAGCTCGTCGAAACTCACTACTTTGTCGTCTGGACCGCCGATGCCGTCCGCGGAGCCGTCCAGTCCTTCGCAGAGATAACGCGTAAACGTGCCCATCTTCGCATCAGGGTCCTCGTAGCTCGCCTGTCCAAACTCGCTCGACATGAGCACGGCGGTTCCGCCGCTGAACCTGTAGGCTTCCAGCATCTGCGTGTTCACGCCGCCCTTATTCTTTTCAAGGTTCACGCGGCATGCGTCCACGATGATGAGCCTGCGTTTCACCGTGGTTATCGAGTCGAGCGCCCGGTAAACGTCCCTTGTAAGGTCAATCGCCGTTCGCGCTGGCAACGCAAGATCGCCGTCCATCGGTAAAAGGAAGTTGCGCTTCTCGCCCTCTATCTCCCTAGCGCATCCGTGTCCGCTGAAGTAGAAGACAATCGTGTCGCCGAATTTGAGGTTTTTTAACGCGTTGATGCGCTTGAGGATGTTGACGAGCGTGGGCTTCATCTGCTCAATCGACGCGTCGCTCGTCATCAGGAATACGTTCTGCGGATCGAAATTGCCTATCTGCGGATTCGTAAGTCGCGCCGCGAACTGCTTCGCGTCGTTAACCGCAAACTGCAGATCGCCTACCGCATCGTCTTGATAATCGTTTATGCCAATCACTATAGCCCAACGACTAGCAGAATCGGATAGCTTGCCCTCAACATAACTCACGTTGATGGGTTTCGCGCCATCCTGCGCGGACAGGTTGACTAGTGCGAACAAGATTGCTGTTGCAACCATAAACATCGCTCTAAATAACCGCTTCATACTCTCCCCCTGAAAACGTATTCGGGACGGAGAGATTATACAGGAGAATCGGGGAATCGGGAAACAGGAGAATTTGCCGCAGAGATTTACAGAGATTTGAGAAAAGAAAGCAGTAAGAAAGGTTCGTATAAAGAGAAAGTCCCGGGGATTTGAATCACGCCGGGATGCAGGCTGGAAGCCTGCGCTACGGTTCAATTTTCAAAGATTATGCGGGATACGAGTGTTGGGAAGTCGGGGCATCCGGCTCAATCGCGCCGTCCCTGCATATGCGAGCTAGAAGAAAACCCCTACAGCAGGATTTCTACTTTTTCACTACTTCAACCTTGTAATCAGCGAACTGCGGCACAAGTTGGTCGGCGGGTCCGGCGGCAACGATGACGAACTGATCGGGTTTGATATACGCGTCGAGTACGCGTTTGAATTCAACGGTATCCAGTGAGCTAAAGTCGGCGAGCATGCGCTCGAAATACGTGTCGCCAAGTCCGCACCATTGCGCCTCGGCAATAGCGCTTGCGACACCGCTGTAGGTTTCAAGACGAAAATAAAGCGAGCCGTTGAGCGCCGCCTTCGCCATCGCCATTTCCTCGTGCGTAGGACCGCTTTCTGCGAGAGCGTTTATAACGTTGAGTGTAACGTCTACCGCTTCGCGTGCGCTTTCAACTTTGGTTGAAAACGTCGCAAAGAACGTGCCGACGTCGCGAAAACCGGGCGTCCACGAATAGACACTGTACGCCAACCCTCGCTGGTTGCGCACTGCGTCGCCGAGCCGCGATGTCATGCCGCTCGCACCGAGCACCTCGTTGACGAACCGCAGCTTAAAGTAATCACGATGCGACATCTGAAGACCGGCGTGCCCTATGCGTATGTTTGCCTGCGTTGCAGGCATATCGACGATTATAACGCGCCCGCCGTCGCCGCTACGGTCGTCGAGCTTGAAGGGCATTGGGCGTATGCCAGTCCAGCCACCGAATGCGTCACTAATGAGTGGCAGAAGTTCATCCGAGTCGAAAGGGCTTACTATTGTGAACTGTGCCTGCGTCGCGTTATAGTTGTTTGCGTAGAACGATTTTATGTCGTCAATTGTAATCGCCGCAAGACCTGCAGGCGTGCCGTCGGTGGGATTGCGGTAGCCGCAATAAGGGTAAACCGCCTGATAGAAAGCGTCGCGAGCGAGCGTCGCGCCCTGCCCATAAGAACGCTTGACCGTCGCAGTCTGCTCATCGCGTGTGCGCGTGAATTCGTCGACGTCGAACGCTGGATGGAGCAGCACGTCTGCAAGCAGCTTGAGCATTTCTGGAAAGTCGTCCGCAAGGCATACAAGCGAGAAACTCGCATAATCGGACGACGCGCCTGCGGAAAGTAAAGCCCCGCGCGCGTCTAGCGCAGCGTTCACCTGCTCCGCATCGCAGCTTATACTACCTCGGCGGATAAGCATTGCTGTTAGGTTTGCGATGCCCTCCTTGCCAGCGATGTCATAGATTGCGCCTGCATTCAAACGCAATTCGCATGCCACCATCGGCAGGTCGTTTCGCACACTTGCGAACGTCGTGAATCCGTTGTCGAGCACAATAGAACTCCAGGTGATAATGTCATCGGGATAGTTCGTCGTATCGTCACCATCACCGCCCGGAGCGCTTGTGCCCACAGCTGAAATTGGTTTATTTGCCATCGCATCGGTAGTTTTAACAGCGTTTGCGTCCGTAGAGCCAATCATCATAACTATCACCGTTAGAACAATCGTGATCGGTGCGACGCGTAATGTTCGCGCTGTCGAGAGTGCGTCGCTCAATCTACGTAATGCATCGCATAATCTCCTAAATTTTATTACACCCGTCATTCCGCACCGCCTACACCGTTTCCGTCGTCGTTCGCGGTCGAGTTCGCCGCTCGTTTTGATAAGACGACGACGACGCTTCGAGTTTTCGCTTTGAAATAAGTTGCGGCTATACGTTTCAAGTCGTCCATTGTAGCCGCGCCTATGATTTCGGGATAACGCATCAAGTAGCGCCAGTCACCAGCCGAAGCACTCCAGCCGATCGCGCGTGCGATTCCTTCATTCGACTGCATACCGTAAACTTCAGACGCAAGCGTTCGTTTTTTTGCTGCCGCTAGTTCCAAATCAGTAACACCTTCAAGCGCAATCCGCTCGATTTCCTCGTAGATCGCCGCTTCAGCCGCATCAAGTTTCGCCGCATCATCAACGTTCGCTCGAATTGTAAACACGCCGCACAGTCGCCTGTCGGAATGCCCCGAACCGATACTCGTTGAGAGCCTGTCGTTTCTAACGAGCCGCATATAAAGTCTGCCCGACTTACCGCCGGTCATCACTTCTGCCAGAAGGTCGATCAGCGCGCCGTCGTCTTTGCCAAACTGAACGGTTGGATAAGCTATGTAAAGAATCGGCAGCGGCGATGGATGCTCAATCGTCAGCCTCCGCTCCTCCGTCTGCGTGATTTCGAACGCGTCGGGGTAGTTTACCAGCCTCGACGGACTAGGAAGCGCGCCAAAATGCTTCTCGATAAGTTTGAATGCCGCATCGGGATCGACATCGCCTACAATCACACCTATCGCATTGTCGGGATGATAGTTAGCGTCGTAATACGAAACTAGTTTAGCGCGGTCGTACGCTTGGATATCCGCCATATAGCCGACGGTTGGATGCGCATAGTCGTGGTCGCCGTACACCATTTCCATGAGCTTTTCATACGCTGCGCCCGACTGGTCGTCCTCGTTGCGCATCCGTCGCTCTTCTGCGACCGTATTCCGCTCGCTCGCCACCTTGTCTTCGGGAAATGTGCATTGACGCATACGTTCCGCTTCGATTTCGACAAACTGTTCGAGCGAATTAGAAGGCACATTCACGAAATAGCGCGTATAATCCACCCACGTCGACGCGTTCTTGAGTCCGCCCACGCTGCGCACGATTCGGTCTATCTCGCGCGGCTCGTAGTTAGTCGTTCCCATGCTGTACATATGTTCAAGAAAGTGAGCGATTCCGCTTGCACCTTCAGCTTCGTTCGCGCTACCCGATTTGTACCATATCTGAAACGACAGAATCGGTAAATCGCGGCGCGGCAGTACGAGAATAGAAAGTCCGTTTGGTAAGCTGTATTCCTTAATGCGAGCGTAGATAGACTCACTGTTTGAAACAGTAACTTCAGCGGAAGACTGCTCGCCGAGTGTCGGTGCAAACCCATCAGGTTCGAGCGTATAGTCCGAACGGTATTCGTCTCCGAAGTGAGAAGCCCAGACGTTCGACGAAACTAAAAAAAACGTAAATCCAAGTAACATTGCGACCAATTTGAAGGACATATTCATAACAAACCGATTGTAGCAGGTCGTCGGTTAAAGTGTAGCGCAAGGGAAGTTTTCAGGCCGCGGTTTCGTTGAAGTGACACTATTCAACGCAGTAATACGACGCTCCGCTGTCGTGATTTTTTAACCGCACGTTACGGAATAACGTGTCACACTTGAACGTAGCGCAGGCATCCTGCCTGCTTTCGGAGTAAACTGCGCGAGCAGTTTTAAGCTGCGGGAACGCAAGTTCCCGATAAAAAAGCGCTCTGAAACAATGAGCGGAATTAATGCGATACTTGCGTATCGCTTCCTAAGTGACACGACACTCTGCTGTCGTGATTTTTAATCGCACGTTACGGAATAACGTGTCACACTTGAACGTAGCGCAGGCATCCTGCCTGCTTTCGGAGTAAACTGCGCGAGCAGTTTTAAGCTGCGGGAACGCAAGTTCCCGATAAAAAAGCGCTCTGAAACAATGAGCGGAATTAATGCGATACTTGCGTATCGCGAGCCCAAAATCGCTTGCGCGATTTACTCCATCAGAATTCTCACTCCAAGTTCTGACTTCGGATTGAGTTACGTGAGTAACTCCAACATGCAATTCAAGCGCGGATAACTACCCTTTCATTTGGTCCTTCATACGTGTGATAAACCATTGTGGATATCGCCGTGCGGGAGCGCCGACTTTTTCGAGAGTGGCTAATTCGTCCGCCGTGAATTCGACGTTTACAGATGCGAGATTGTCGTCGAGGTGCGGCATTCGGCGCGCGCCGATTATTATGCTTGACACCATCGGGCGCGTTAGAAGCCACGCCAGTCCAGCCTGCGCCATCGTAACTCCTTTAGATTCCGCAATCGGTTTTAGAACGTCTAGAACGTCATAACCTTGTTCGCGGTCAAAGAACGGGAATTCGCCGAAAGTCGAGTCTGCCCATCTAGTGCCGGGCTCGCGCTCTTTTTGCTCGCGCGGGTATTTGCCTGATACGAAACCGCCCGCAAGCGGACTCCAAGGAAGGATGCCAAGTCCCATATCTTGCGCCGCAGGGACTACTTCGATTTCAAGGTCGCGGCAAACTAATGAATAAAACATTTGCAGACTGATGAAGGGCGCATATCCGCGCTCGCGCTGAATCGTCACCGCTTTCGCAATCTGCCAAGCCGCAAAGTTGGAAATACCGATATAGTGCGCCATTCCACTTTGAACAACATCATTAAGAGCGTCGAGCGTTTCTTCGAGCGGTGTATGAAAATCCCAGCCGTGAACTTGATAAATGTCAACATAATCCATATCGAGCCGTTCGAGACTGTTTTCTATTGAGTTCAAAATGTGGTGGCGTGAAAGTCCGGCACAGTTGACGTCTGTGTCGCTCATTCGTCCGCGAACTTTTGTCGCCACAATGACCTGTTCGCGAGCCACCGCCAGATTGGCAAGCGCTTGCGCAAGCATCGTTTCACTGACGCCTCTCGTGTAAACGTCTGCCGTGTCGAAAAAATTGACACCGGCCACAAGACATTTTTCAACCATCCTTGTGGCTTCTTCCTGCTCGACGCCCCCAAGTCCCCAGCCATCGCCGAAAGTCATGCACCCGAAGCAAATCTCGCTCACGAATAGACCAGAATTGCCTATACGTCTGTATTTCATAATACACCTCAAAACGCGTGATTGACCGCCAAACCGTTAACCCGTATCAGCGGTGTTCACTGTTTATCATATAATCGGGTTGAGCGCAATCAAGGACGCTGCTATTTATAAGGCTCATACACACGTGAACAAAAGCGAAAAAAACGCCGGAGAACTTTCGCTCTCCGGCTAGCGCTAGATCATCAAGGAGTGAGTGACGAGCACGATTATAGAATTAAAGGCGCACACATACCCCTACACATGTAGTTAACGCGTTACCTACCGTCTTTGGAAGCGATATGAGAAAAAGGCATCACAAAAAATGTACATGAAATGAATTGTAACTTCCAGAAATGTGGGGTATAATGTCGCTGGTGCGCGAGTGAGCGCGCCTTATTTCGGCGCAAAGGAGTTTTTGATGAAGCGCATTATAGCATTCATTTTCCTTCTGTTATTATTGGCGCTGTTCGCCTGCGGTGGCGGCAGCAAATCTGTAACGTCCCCCAAACCCGGCGCAAACGACCAGGGTTCAAACGACGGTGGAACGATTAACGAAAAGTTGTCGAGCGTAGGAGAGATAGCATCATACCTATCACGTTCATCTTCCGTTATTCCAGATATGATTCAGATCAAAACCCCGCTTGAAGGTGCGGAGCTTGAAGCGCTCGCGTCGAAGTATGGGTTGAATGTTGAGTCCAAAAGCCATAACTGGGCAACGCTTCGCGTTCCTAACGGCGACCTTGTGACCGCGATCGAGAAAATTACTCGCGAACAAACGGTTTACAACGCATCGGTTATCAATACTTACACAAGCAGGATGGAATTGCCGATGGTTAAACCTCGCACGGATATCAAACCACGCATGCCCAGTTTCCTTCCAACCGAACCTGGATTTGCGGACGTTTTCCAAGACGAATTCTGGATTGACGGCGAGGGTAATCCATTTGTCGGTTTAGGTCAAAAAATCGGCTGGGATCCGGTCAGCGCGCAAGGCGGTCTTGACAACGGACTTACAGGCGACGGTGTTGTTCTTGCGATTGTTGACGCAGGTATATATGTCAACCCAGAAAGCACCGGTGGAACGATAGACGGCGTTGGGATTCATTACGAACTTCAAGACTTCCCAGCAGGTACCAATGTAACGGTGCGTTTGGATCCAGCAAGCGCAGGTTACGATGGAACGACTTGGACGAGCTGTCTTGACAACCCGCAGGCTATTAGCAGCATTGAAAGCGATGGTTACATATATCGCATAAACGGAGAGCAATCTCTCGGTATAGCGGCAGCCAACATTGCGGGTCCTATAAACATCGGCGGTGAAACAACGCCGATAAACGTCGGTATGGCTGGAATTGCTCCCGGTGTAACCTTCATGGTGTTAAAGATCGGTACACCGAACCTTGACCCTGAAGCACCAGAGTACACATTCACCGATTCCCAAATAGCAGAAGCAATAAACTACGCTGTTTCAAATGGGGCAAACATCGTTGCTCTCGGTATGGCTGCCGATGTTGACGGGGTTTATAACGGAGCGGTTCAATCGGCAGTACAGAATGCCCGCGACAACAACGTTCTTGTCTTAGCGGCTACTGGCGAGAATTTCGATATGGAAGGAACTTATTGGGTGCCGGGCGAAGTTGGCGACGAAGCAAATGGAACTTGGTTGTTTAGCGACCCAACAAGCGGCGTTTCGACAACAGAATTCAGTCCCGCAGGCATTGACGGAGTTCTTAGCATTGGCTCTCTTGGCTACGCATCGAACGCATTTGTTTCGCTTTTCAATCCTGCAAATAGATTCAACATCCGCCCAAATGCAATTATGGGTTACTGTGCATACGGTGCTGACGTTTACGCAACAGGTGGAGCATATACGCTTATGCCATTTAACACCGCAACTGATCCCGATCCACCGGATTATTTCCCTGCATTAACCCCGGGTTTGTTCGTCGGCAATCAAATGGCTCTTGGTTTCGCTATGGGAGCGGCAGCGCTTGCTTACGAAGGCATTCTTGCCAACGGCGATCCGGCTGGAATCGACGATCAGGTTGCGATGCTTATGCTTCGCGGCGGTATAGAAGGTGCAGACACGCAAAGAATCCTTAACGTGAACTACTGTTCAACAATCGCAAACAACGGCGGCTACGACAATATCTTCCCCGCATTGAACGTTACGGCAACTCTTCCTACGAGCGCTAATGCGGTTACTACGGGTTCAGACTTCTCGATCGAACCGGTTATCCGCGGCGGCGCAGGTCTCGGTTACGAAATCCTCGTTGACTGGGGCGATGGAACAACCTCACCAAGCAACGGCGATTTTGAACCTTGGGTGCCTGGAACTATTTACGAAAAAGCTGGCGGATATAGTCAGCCTGGTTTGTATGGTTTGTCTATTACCGCGCGTGACGCTGACGGCAATCAGGTTGGAGGTTTTGCAAATCTTCTGGTCTCGAATCCGCTAACCGTTGTTCCTTATGTCACGGAGACTGTTGACGGCGCTCCGATAGCTGGCCCCACTCCGACAAGTCCTATCCCTCTTGTGATAGGCAACACCTACATATTCCATGCAGGCGTTTCAAACCTTCTTGGATTGGGAAGCGAAACATACACTTGGGACTTCGGTGACGGCACACCCGTGAACCAGCAGAATCCAACTTACTCTTACAGCATTACCGAGACACATACAGTGAAACTGATTGTTGACGATGGAATCCGTCCCGCTGTCGAAGCGCAATTCGATGTATTGGTTTCTGCATCGTAACGCGAAAGCCAACGAAAAACTGATTGATTTGATTTAACAACCGCCGTCGAGGATTCTCAACGGCGGTTTTTTTCTAGATAAGCTTGATTGAATATGTTTATTAAGCGATAATGAAAAGTCGATTTACTCGACGAGTTAACGCTCATGAGGTGAATTGTGTGCGGCAGGTACACATTTGCGACCGATATTTTCGAGTACGGTAAAGTGTTCGGGTTTCCGCTGAACGAAACCTATGACTATTTCGATTACGAAGACAAGGACACAATAAAAACGAACATAAAGAACTTGTCGAATCACCGCTATAACATCGCACCAACTCAATATGCCCCGGTTGTCGTTAGTAACGACGAAGGCAAGAACAGAGAACTCGCAGTTATGCGCTGGGGGCTTGTGCCGTCATGGGCAAAAGGAACAGATTTAGCGCACAAAATGATAAACGCTCGTTCCGAAACGCTTACCGACAAACCTAGCTTCAGAGACGCACTTGCTGACAGACGATGTTTCGTATTAGCAGATGGTTTTTACGAGTGGAAAGCCGATACGGTTGGGAGCAAAAAGAGACCTGTTCGCTTCGTATTAAAAGACAACAAACCGTTTGTTTTAGCAGGTCTTTGGGAGCAGTGGAAAGTGCCTGATGGGAAAGGAATTCTATCCACATTCGTGATAATAACGACATACGCAAACGAGTTGGTTTCAGAATGGCACAACCGTATGCCTGTGATATTAACTCCCAAAACAGCTGACATATGGATGAAAGAAGCGCGTGTTTGGGACAGCAGCTACAGTTCAGTGCTTCAACCTTTTCCGTCTGAAGAGATGGATGCATACGAGGTATCTGCGCGCGTGAATTCTCCTTTCAATGATGATGCTGAACTCATTCAGCCGATATGACGGTAGTATAGCTCGTTGGAAAACAAACCATTTGAAGCTAAATCAAGCGTACGGCGTGATGATAAACGTCTTGTGTTGTCGCGTTCGACTCTTATAAGCTCAATCCTAGATCTCTCCAAACCAGGGTTGACATCACTCGTTGTATTCACGACGATAACGGGATATGCAGCCGCAGGCGGTTTGAACGAGTCATTTTTTGCAATTGTGCCCCTAATACTGGGAACAGCGCTTTCGGCGGCAGGCGCAAACGCGATGAATCAAGCAATTGAGTATCCATTAGACGCGCTTATGTCGCGAACGAGATTGCGACCCGTTGCGCTTGGCGAGTTAACTAAGAATCACGCTCTGTTTATTGGAGCGGCATTGCTTACAATAGGTGTCGCCACGCTTGCGCTGACGATCAACATATTGACAGCTTTCTTGGCGTTTCTGACAGCGACAACATATATATCGATTTACACACCCCTAAAACGCATCACGCCATTATCCGCAATGGCTGGCGCGATCACTGGGGCAATACCGCCGATGATGGGAGTAACGGCGGTTACTGGACAACTCACCTATCTCGCTTGGACGCTCTTCGCTGTGCTTTTCGTATGGCAGATACCGCACTTTGTTTCGCTCGCCTATAGACATGGAGAAGACTATGAACGCGCAGGCATCAAGACTCTCGTTCAGTCCGATCCGTCCGGAGCGCTGCCTGCACTCGTAGCGTTTATTCACGCTTTGGCTTTAATACCACTGTCACTCGCTGTAGCGCTCGCGTTGCCGTCCTTAACCGCTTACGGTTTCATTGCAGTTTTACTCGGAATTCTTCACTTGATACCTGCCGGTGTATTTCTAAGAGAACGCAACATTAGAAACGCCAAAGTTTTGTTCCTTGCAGGAGTGTCGTATCTCGCGTTGCTTTCGACTGTGCTGATTGTTGTCAGTTTATAGAATCCACGAATCAACCGAACACGGTGTTATAATCTCATTATGGAAATTTATCCTGTCGTTTCTCGGTTCGTTTTGTTCGCCGCTAAACTTGTCTATATCACCGCGTTGTTCGCTGCACCAGTTAATGCTGACACATGCGGAGGGCGCTCTGGAGGAGCGGGAGATTGCGTTTGCTGCGGCGACAATTCCATCGTCGCAAATCTCGGCTGGTACGTCTGGAACTTCGACAAGACTCCCGGCGGCGCGTCCGTAAACGAACGAACTGGCGAAACGTTTATGCTAAATCCGAGCGCACTTATTCCGGTTTTCGGCACGTGGACGACCGCTCCCTGCGCCGACTTCAGCATTCCTAAACCGCTTCTCCCCGAAAACAGCCTGCTCAAGCTCGGATTCGACGAAACGACCAATGCAGCATTTGCTTTGCCTTCAAGAGACCGATATAAAGTTGCAGTCTTCGACGGCTATCTGTTCGACAATTTCGAAGCGGTCACTTATTTCAGAATCGACGGCGGCGAAAATGCACAAGCAGTCGGTCTCGTTTTTGGTTGTCAGGGAGAGGAGTTCTACATCGCACGTGTGGGAAGCGAGGACAATAAGGCAACGCTCTACCGTTATCACGACGGCAAGAAATACAGAATCGCAGACGCGCCACAGTTGTTCGATTCAGCATACTCACTTGTTGAAAAGTGGCTTTACATTTCTCGATTTGAAACAGAATTCGAATTGTACAAGCCAAACGGTGGCAGCGTTGCGCCTGGAACTTGGACGGCAGGAGTTGCTATAAAGAAGTTCAGATGGCATGAGTTACGTGTTAGGCGCGATAAGGGTGTCATAGAAGTGTCGCTTAACGGTGAACGATTGCTGCGCTGCCTAGACCTAGCGTTGCGTTACGGTAAAGTCGGTTATTTCGTTAAGGGCGACACGCAGGCGTACTTTACTGGTATTGCCTTGAAAGCGTGGTAGGAATGTTACGAGTTATCTAAAGCCAGCCTCGACTTTTGCCCGTTAACACAAATTTAGTGTTATCGCGGTATAATCACATGAAGGGCAATGTGTTCGCATTTTGCGGTAGGCGTCTCGCGCTCTGGAGGTGGGTTGTGAAATTCGTTAGATTTATGCGTTATTTCTTTGTGTGGCTTGCGCAGAACATTAGCTGGTGTCAGATGATGTATCTCGTGCGCGAAGGCATAGACCCGCGTACACCCGCCGAAATCCGCTGGGATGCCGAACATAGAGCGGTGGATAAACCGCCCGACAGCGAGCGCGAACGTATCATGCCCGTAAAGAAACATTCGATAATCATCAAAGACTTAACAATGTTGCACCCTGATCGAATGGTGTATCACACTACTGACCATGAGAAAGCCGATAAAGTGATGAACAAGCTGACTGATGACCTCAAACGTATGCCGTGCCACGAATTCTATGAAAAGTGGATCATTCATCCGAATTTCGACTTTTTGATTACGGAAATGGACAGGTTGAATTTCGGGAGTTAAATGCTGTATGCGCCCGCATTTTCATAGTTAATTTGACAAATAAGTATTGTCTTAGTAATATTTGTTATCTGCTCCCCGTCTGATCAGCTTTCGAGCCTCGGACGGGGTTCTTTTTCAGAGGAAAATGGGTGAAAATGGAACCGGATATCAAGCGAACTGTAGCCTTTGTCGACGGTCAGAACCTATTCCATTCCGTTAAGGAAGCGTTCGCTTACTCTTATCCCAATTACGATCCGCTATTGCTTTCCAGAGAAATTTGCAACAACCATAACTGGGAACTTATACAAGTGCGGTTCTACACGGGTATTCCCGATGTGAGCGATGACCCAAACTGGAACCATTTCTGGAACGCCAAATTGGCTGTCATGGGTACTAGAGGCATAGTGACTTATAAAAGGAGTTTACGTTAAAAAACAGCAACTATCACAAATGTAAACAACGACACCCATACGAAGCATGTTGGCAACGAAAAAGGAATCGATATAAGAATAGCATTGGATGCCGTAAGACTCGCCCGTGAAGAAGCATTCGATGTGGCGTTGTTATTCAGTCAAGATCAAGACTTTTCCGAAGTTGCTAATGAGATTAGAGCTATTAGTCAAGTTCAGGAAAGGTGGACAAAAATCGCATGTGCATTTCCTGTCAGCGAAACCTATAGCAACGATAAGGGTATATATGGGACCGATTGGATTAGGTTCGATAAAGCACTTTATGACAAATGTGTTGACCCCAACGATTACCGTCCGAAAGGGATTTTAATGAATATATGAGAGCATTTTCGACGGTTTATTCGCCGAATCGAAGAAGTACGCGTCAATAGCATCCTCAATCATATATTTCAACTCGTCGAGAATGTCGGCTTCGGTAAAGATTCCGTAACCTACCGCGCGGACATTGTAGCTGCCGGACTCATTTTCGGAAACAAAATATAATAAATCGTCCATCGTCAGTTCACCGACTTTCCGTTCCAGTCCTTTATCTGCGCATCCTTGGCTTTCACTGCCGACGCTCCATATTCTCCCAGCGTGCCTTTCTCGTAAGCCTTCCGCCAGTTCGACAGCAGGTTGTAC
>CAZRQJ010000053.1:0-13374 GCA_964602075.1 uncultured Planctomycetia bacterium | reverse complement strand
AATCGGGTGTTTCTGGTCGGTAAGCGTATCGCCTGTAGTCGTCAACTTCAAACCAATCGCAGCAACAATGTCTCCAGCTCGAACAAAATCAACGTCTTCTCGTTGGTTAGCATGCATGCGAAGCAAACGCATCACACGCTCGCGTTTATTTTTGCCTACGTTTAATACAGCCGTTCCTTTCTCTAGTTCCCCCGAATAAACGCGGACAAAGGTAAGTTTCCCTACGTGCGGATCTGTCGCTATCTTAAAAGCTAAACCGGCAAACGGCAGACGAGGATCGGGAGAACGCGTATCTTCCTCATCGGTATTTGGGTCGATTCCTTTCACCGCGGGAACGTCAACTGGACTTGGCAGAAAATCAACAACACCATCAAGAAGTACCTGTACACCTTTGTTCCTAAATGCAGAACCAGCAAATACCGGAACCATTTGATTACCAATTGTTGCTCGTCTAATAATGCGTCTGATTTCTTCGGGGCTAATTTCGACTTCAGCAAGGAACGCCTCCAAAATTGCGTCGTCAAACTCGCCAACTTTTTCGAACAGAGCTTCGCGATATTGAGCTACTTTAATCCGCATTTCCAGCGGTATCTCGCCCTCTTCATACATACGACCCAATTCGTTATTTTCAAGATTGTAGTAATAAGCTTTATTTTCTATTAAATCTACGACACCTTCGAAAGCGTCTTCACTGCCAATCGGCAATTGGACGGCAACGGCGGGAGCTTTAAGAATGTCCTTTATCTGTTCTAACGCAGCTACAAAATCCGCCCCTACGCGGTCCATTTTATTAACAAAAGCAAGTCTGGGCACGTTATACCTGTTAGCTTGTCGCCACACAGTTTCGCTTTGAGGCTGAACACCCCCGACAGCACAAAAGACAACGACTAAGCCATCGAGAACACGTAAACTGCGTTCTACTTCCATAGTGAAATCAACGTGACCGGGGGTGTCGATGATGTTTATGTGATGATCGCGCCATTGACAGTATGTTGCAGCGCTCGTAATTGTTATACCGCGTTCGCGTTCTTGGATCATCCAATCCATCGTAGCGCTACCATTGTGAACCTCGCCCATTCGATGGGTGCGAGCGGTGTAAAAGAGGATTCTCTCTGTTAAAGTGGTTTTACCCGCGTCGATATGGGCGGCAATGCCTATGTTGCGAATTCTGCCTAAAGCTAAGCCCATACAACGAACCTATCCCATCAATGGGTAATACACCACCCGAAACGAGTTATGGAAAGCCTAATCGCCTACCAGCGGAACTGGCTGAAAGCCCTATTGCTCTCTGCCATGCGAAGCATATCTTCTCTACGCTTTACCGCAGCGCCAGTGTTGTTGGCCGCATCGATAAACTCACCAGCCAAACGCTCTGCAAACGGTCTACCCTTTCGAGCACGCGCAAAGTTGATAATCCAACGCATCGCAAGAGCATATCTGCGTTCTGGACGCACTTCGATGGGAACCTGATAGGTAGCACCACCGATGCGTCTGCTCTTAACTTCGAGAGCTGGCATTACATTCTGCATTGCCTTCTCAAAGACAGCGATCGGTTCTTCCTTAGTACGCTTCTCAACAATCTCAAGTGCGTCGTAAAAAACAGTTTGCGCCACACTTTTTTTTCCGTTACGCATTATATTATTGATGAACTTCGCCACCAATTTTGATCCGTAAACTGGATCTGGAGAAATTTCAGCAGGTTTTCTGTACTTTCTTCTTGGCATAGTTACACCTTAGACTCTTAGTTACGTTTCGTACCGTACTTGCTGCGACCCTGTTTACGCTGACTTGTGCCGGCGCAGTCCATAGTTCCACGAATAATGTGATATCGCACTCCCGGCAGGTCCTTCACTCTTCCGCCTCGTATTAAAACTACAGAGTGTTCAGCGAGATTATGACCTATTCCTGGTATGTATGCGCTTACCTCAAAACCGCTTGTTAACTTGACTCGAGCAACTTTACGTAATGCTGAATTAGGTTTCTTCGGCGTTATAGTCCAAACGCGCGTACATGTGCCTCTCCTCTGAGGGCAACTTTTCAGAGCAGGGGTTTTGCTCTTCTTCTTAACTACGCTGCGACCTTTGCGTACAAGTTGGTTTATGGTCGGCATAAAGAGTCCTCCAAAAACGCGAACAAAAATGATATCACATTGAGTTAAGCAATGCAATACTTAACATGAAAATGATTAAACTTCAAACTCCGGTTCGTTTCCCAAAAAGAAACCGCCAAACATTTCAGGTTTATCATTTTCATCTTGAAAAACGTCATCGAGTTCAGATGATTCATCTGAACTCGGTTCTTTGGCGACTCCCGTCCCAACAGGAATTAGACCGCCAATAATAACGTTCTCTTTCAGACCGTACAGCTGATCTACTTTGCCTTCGATTGCTGCTTCGGTTAATACACGGGTTGTTTCTTGGAAACTTGCCGCCGCCAAGAAACTTTCTGTAGACAGACTCGCTTTCGAGATACCTTGAAGAAGTGATTTACCTACGGGGGGAGTCTTGCCTTCTTTTATTAAAGCTTCTGATATGCGTCTAAACTTCTTCTTCTCCATCAAATCGCCCTCGTACAAGTCAGTTGCATCATTCGCATCTTGTATTTGGATGTACTTGATCATCTGGCTCGCGATAACTTCGATGTGCTTACTGTTAGGGCTTACGTTTTGAGATTCATAGATATCTTGAATTGCACGTACAAGGTAAATTTGAGTATCGAGATCTCCTTTCAGCTGGTGATACCTTCTAACATCAAATTCACCATCGGCAATGGAATCTGCAATTTCGAGTTTATCACCAACGTTTACCATTATCAGTCTGTTCTCATGAGGGGTTTCGTACACAACTGTTTCACCGTTCTCCTGTAAGACCGTGACACGATAAAAAGAGTGTTTTTCGTCCGGAAACATTTGTGCTACTGAGCCAGTAATCTCAGCCTTAAACTCGCCTCTTACATCAAAGGTCTCGCCTTTAGCGAGCTGACTGCGATACTTAACGCGTAATGGATTACTCTCTGAAACCATAATGTCGGCTACCTTCTCTTGTAAACCGTCAGCGCTTTTTAGAGTAATTTTGTAGGGTACTACTCTTTCAATGTCCGTCACAATACCAGGCGCTTCACAAAGCAGTTCTGGACTCTTAACATTACGCACTTCGAACAGCGTTTCGACAAATGGCAGTCCTTGAGTAATATCACCCATTTTCTTTGCGCCGGATTTCTTTGCCATTCTATGAATTTCACGAATGTCAATCACTTCGCAATCGTAATCGGCACGGTGTTTCTTCAATCTGTCGTAATAGTTATCACAATCGCTGACGCGGTCGCCGACTTTAACGGTTATCTCGTTACCTCGAGGAATCGGATAAACTCTTTCAGCTCCGCTGTTAGCTATAATTGTTACTTCATGATTCGCATGGTCGATTTTATTAACAACACCACTGTCATCAGCAACAACTTCAAATCTCGAGTCTAGGTAATGAGTTGCAATTGACAACCTAGTGCCAACTTTAACGGTAAGGCTGTTATCTTTGGACGTTCGGATGTTAATTTCGTTTTCCTGTCCGTCAGATGTACGTTTAACACGGACAACATCGTAATCTTCTTCTGTAACGCCACCAATGTGGAACGTACGCATCGTCAGTTGTGTGCCGGGCTCGCCTATAGATTGAGCGGCGATGACGCCTACAGGGTCGCCTAATTCAGCTAATCGCATAGCTGATAAGTCCCAACCGTAGCATTTTGCACACACACCATCATCAGTTTCACACGTAAGAACGCTCCTCACCTTCAGACGTAGAGGTTCAAATTGAGAGATGATCCGAGCGACTTTATAATCAATCTCGGTGCCGTGCTCGAATAACAACTCACCAGTCACTTTATCAAAATAATCTTCAGCGAGAATTCTACCCATAATTTTCTTAGATATTTCTATCGGCTTAAATCCTTCAAGTTCAAGATGAATTCCATCGTTCGAACCGCAGTCATACTCTTGAATTGAAGTATCGAGCGCAACATCGACGAGACGACGCGTAAGATACCCGCTATCTGCGGTCTTAAGCGCTGTATCGACTAGCCCCTTGCGACCACCGTGAGTTGAAATAAAGTATTCAAATACACTCAAACCTTCACGGAAATTAGACTGAATAGGTAACGGCAGAATATTGCCTGTGGGGCCAACAATTAATCCGCGCATAGCTGCGAGTTGACGGACTTGATCGATTTTTCCTCGCGCTCCCGACTCTGCCATCATAAAGATGCTATTAAATTTATCAAAGTTGGTTCTCATCGCTTTCGTTAAATCTTTCGTAGCTTGGTCCCAAATTGATATGATGACTTCGTCCTTCTCTTGTTGAGTTACAAGTTTCTTATTGTACTTGCCCCATACTTTATCGGCTTCTTTATTGGCTTTACCGATTATTTTCTCTTTCTCTGCTGGGATACATATATCGGTAACACCAATCGTGATCCCTGCACGAGTTGCCATTTCAAAACCGAGATCTTTAATCATATCAGCAAGTACGACAGTAAACTCGGAGCCACACGTACGATAGGAGTCGCGTATAACGTCAGACAATGAATTCTTATCCAAAATTATGTTGTAAAAAGGAAGGCCGCGATCTTTTCCAAAGTCAAATTTCTCTTCGATTCGCCTAATCTCGCGGTTCACCATCACTCTACCTAAAGTAGTAACAATCCAACTATTTGGGCTATGTGCAGTTTCCGTGAACTCGCCTACTTCAGGTGCTACTTCTTTGCGCTCGTCGAAATAATGAACACGGCGCGTTTCTTTCTTTGCCTCTTGAGGCAAACCATCGGGACCGGGAGTGTATTCCAATACCACACGATCAACGGATAAGCGCACCCAATCTTGAAGTTTCAAGAGCCCGTTTTCGTATGCGATAAGTGCCTCATCGCTATCGCTGAACAACTGTACAGAATTAGGATTATCCGGCATTGTGCGCGTTTGAGTTAAGTAATTCATGCCAAGGACGAGATCTTTTGTCGGACTGATAACAGGTTTACCGTCAGCAGGTAGAAGAATGTTGTTAGCGCTTAGCATCAATATGCGTGCTTCGGCTTGTGCAGTCGTTGAAAGCGGCACGTGTACCGCCATCTGGTCGCCGTCGAAATCTGCGTTGTATGCTTCGCACGATAGAGGATGCAGTTGAATCGCTTTACCTTCGATTAAGACTGGCTCAAATGCCTGGATACTCAACCTGTGCAGTGTGGGAGCTCTGTTAAGTAGAACCGGGTGGTTTTGGATGATTTCTTCAAGTTTGTCCCACACGAGTGGATCTTCCGCTTTCTCAAGCATTCTGCGAGCGGCAGATATATTTTGATGAGGATCTTCTGGATTGATCAAACGATTCAGCACGAAAGGCTTGAACAACTCGAGAGCCATATACTTTGGAATACCACATTGGTGTAGTTTAAGGCGGGGGCCCACTACGATTACACTGCGGCCTGAATAATCGACTCGCTTACCGAGTAGGTTTTGACGGAATCTTCCTTGTTTGCCTTTGAGCATATCCGATAAAGATTTAAGCGGTCTGTTGTTTGTATTTACTGCAGCCCTACCCTTTCGACCGTTGTCTATCAAACTGTCAACGGCTTCTTGTAGCATTCGCTTTTCATTTCGAAGAATACTCTCCGGAGCTTTGATATCGATTAACTTCTTGAGTCTGTTGTTCCGGTTTATTACTCGACGATACAAGTCGTTTAAGTCGCTAGAAGCGAACCTGCCTCCTTCAAGCTCAACCATCGGACGTAGTTCTGGCGGAAGGACTGGTAGTACAGATAATATCATCCACTCTGGTCTGTTTTGACTTTGAATAAATGCTCTAACAGTCTTCAAGCGCTTAATGAGTTTCTTACGCTTTTGAGAAGTCCTTCTGTGTTTCAGTTTCTCAAGCTCTTCTGTGATATCAATCTCAAGTTTCGACATATCTAACTTACGAAGGATCTCACGTAAAGCACCCGCACCCATACCCATCTGAATATAGTCGCCTATATCTAAACCAATCTCACGATTCACGACGTATTTTAGAAATTCGAAATCGTCAAAGTCTTGATCGGACAGACGATCCATGTACTTTATATGCTTCAGAACGTCAAGACCGTGCTTCAAACTCTTGACTTGACGTTCAATCTCGGTAATTTGATTCTTGTTTTCTTCGCGTGTCTTAACATTTTCAGTAGGAATTTTGAAAATCCCAAGATCTACGAGTTTAGAGACAGTTGGATAGGTAAATCTTGAACGTGCGTCCGCCACAATTTCGAAGCTAACAGGATCCTGAACTGCGTGCGCAAGCATATACTCACTCAAAAGATTTGAACGAACGATCAGATCTTTTAGTAGGTTAAGCTCATTAGAGTTTTTTTCGTCGTTTAATGAGGAACCGCCGGTATTAAGAAGTGTACTTAGCAGCGATTCTACAGTTGAGCGCTCCTTACTTGATAATGTATCGTTCTCTAGAATAGCAGCAAAAAAATCAATCTCACGGATATCACGCAGCTCAACCTTTTGCCTATTCAAAGTGTTGATTTGTTCTAGTACGTTTTCCTCAATTTCTTGATTGTTTTCCTTCAACCAATCTTCGTCAACATGAAAGACCACAAAATTGACGTAGTATATGATCTTTTCAATCTCTTTCGCGCTGATACCCAAGAGTGCGCTGAAACGATTAGGAATACTCTTTGTAAACCATATATGTGCAACCGGGCAAGCTAACCTAATGTGACCGCTGCGTTCACGGCGTACACTAGATTTTGTAATTAGAACGCCACATCTATCGCACCGCGTATTCTTGTAACGAACCTTTTTGTATTTGCCGCATGCACATTCAAAGTCTTTTGTAGGGCCAAAAATGACTTCGCAAAACAAACCTTCTTTTTCAGGTTTGTAGGTTCTGTAGTTGAAGGTTTCGGGTTTCTTGACTTCTCCAGAAGACCAGCCTTCAATAACATCCGGTGACGCAAGACCTATACGGATTTTCTTAATCAGCGACTTAGGCATAAATATCCCCTCCATCGTCAAGATCATCAAACGTTCTTAGACGTTGTTTAGTTTTTCTCTCGTCAAACAGAGCTTTTAACTCACCTTCATCTGTATCGACTTGAACATCCAGCGACAGGCTCTTCAACTCGTTGACGATTACGTTAAAACTTTCAGGAATCCCCGGTTCGGGAATCATTTTACCGTCGACGATGGCTTTATATGTAGCATTTCTACCAGCAACGTCGTCACTCTTACTGGTTAGCATTTCTTTCAACAAATAAGCTGAACCATAACCTTCAAGTGCCCAAACTTCCATCTCGCCAAGTCGCTGGCCACCGAATTGAGCTTTTCCACCGAGAGGTTGTTGCGTTATCAAAGCGTAGCTGCCGGTACTGCGCGCATGCATCTTGTCGTCAACAAGGTGGTTCAATTTCATAACATACATAACACCCACGAGAACTCTTTCCTTGAAAGGTTCGCCCGTCACTCCATCAAATAGAATCGTCTTGCCATCAAGGGGAAGCGATAGATGCTCGAATACGCGACGAATCTGATCCTCCGATATGCCTCTAAACACAGGTGTGCTAACTCTAATCGGTCTTTCGATAGTTGTTGTGTGAATCTCGTTGTGGGCTAGCGTGAATCGATCCTTGCTCTTATCGAGTATGACATCTATGTTCTCCTCAACTATTTTTACGAATTTTTCATTGTCTGCGTGTTCGATAAAGGAACAAGCGAGACCTAGGTGTGTCTCCAAAACTTGCCCGATGTTCATTCGGTTTGGAACACCAAGGGGATTGAGAACTATATCAATTGCACATCCATTGGGCAGGAACGGCATATCTTCTTCGGGTACTATATTCGATATAACACCCTTATTGCCGTGTCGCCCTGCGACCTTATCACCAACCTTAAGCACACGTTTTTTCGCAACGAACACTCGAGCTGTTTCCATAATATTATGCGCAAGCTCAACTCCATCCGCCCGTCGGCTGTACTGCGTGCGAATCACAACACCTTCTTGTCCGTGTGGTACTTTTAGGGGACTGTTCTTGAATCCTTTTCCTTTATCGCCGAATACTGCTCGTATAAGTTTTTCCTCACCAGAAAGATCGCTCTCTCCTTTAGGAGTGATTTTCCCTACAAGCACATCTCCGCTCTTAACCTCTGCCCCAACACGAATAATGCCGCGTTCATCGAGATTCTTTTCTATATAGTCTTCAGCAAGCCCTAAAACTTCGCGCGTTAGTTTTTCGTGACCAAGCTTTGTTTGCCGAGCTTCGCATTCATGCTTTTCGATATGAAGACTCGTAAAGCAGTCTTCCTTAACTAAACGTTCACTTACAACAATAGCATCCTCGAAGTTGTATCCACGCCAAGGCAAAAATGCAACTAAAATGTTTCTGCCTAAAGCCAGCTCGCCATGGTCAGTTGAAGCGCTATCAGCAAGTAAATCACCCTTAATAACGGGTGCACCTTTTCCTACTCTCACGCGTTCATCAATCAAAGTACCTTGGTTGCTACGTTGAAATTTACGCAAACGCACCGTTGCATGTAGCGTTTCGGACTTACGTTTTAGCGGGTAAAATTCACGATCGTCATAAGGAAGATTACGGAAAACCACCTGTCTCGCCTTAGGCGCACTGAAGATATAGTCGAATTTGCTAGTATTTAAAACTTCAGCACTGCCCTGTGTTTCAAGATTGGGGAAATCCAGAATCTCACCGGAATACGCGTCAAAGACGATACCTTTCTCTATCGTAATCTTTCCGGCATCTACAGCAATGACCTGACCGCAAAACTGGCTTCTTAAACTTGAGCCTGCATCAAGAGCGATAGCCATTTCGCTACCTGTTCCAACTACAGGGCTCTCCGAAAAAAGCAATGGAACCGCCTGACGTTGCATGTTTGACCCCATTAGAGCTCGGTTCGCATCGTCGTGTTCGAGAAATGGAATCAGCGATGTTGTCAACGAAATGAACTGCATCGGAGACACTTCTATAAATTGAACTTCTTCGCGAGAGACCACCTCGAAGTTGCCTTTGTGCCGAACAAACATCAAATCTTCTGTTATCAACCCGTTGCTATCGTGCATGGTAGTAGATGGAGCGATTTTGTATCCTTTCTCGTCTGCTCCAGTTAGATAAACCAACTTGTCCTTGAAAATTTTGCCGTTCTTCACCTCGATAAACGGTGTGATCACAAAACCATACTGATCAATCTTTGCAAAAGTAGCAAGAGAACTGATTAAACCGATGTTCGGACCTTCAGGTGATTCGATTGGACATATCCTTCCATAATGACTGTGGTGAACGTCGCGAAAATCGAACCGTGCGCTTTCCCTAGTCAAGCCTTTTGGTCCAAGAGCGCTTAGACGTCGTTTATGAGTCAAGCTTGTTAACGGATTGGTATTGTCCATAAACTGGGACATCTGCGAGCTTCCAAAAAACTCCTTAAGAACTCCGATAAGCGGACGAGTGTTTAGTAATGTCTTTGGAGTTTCTTTCTCAATGTCAGGCATCATCATTTTCTCTTTGACTATACGCTCAACCCTAAGAAGTCCGCGTCTAAACTGAGCTTGCAGTAGTTCTCCTATGTGTTCGACTCGGCGATTCTCCAAATTCAGATGTTCAACATCATCTATTTCACCTACATTATTCTCTTGCAAATTGTGTAGATATCTGAATGTTTCCATCAAATCTGCGCGCGTTAATGTTCGCGTATCTGGAGGTAGATTAAGTCCGAGTTTCTTGTTAAGAACAAACCTTCCGACTTTAGCTAAGTCATATCTCTTCTCATCGAAAAACCTAGAAGGCAACATGTTTGACAAAACTTCATCGCTAAATGGTTCTGTCGGGTGTAGTTTTTTCCATATCTCTTTTTGTGCGTCTTGAGTGTTTCGCGCATCATCCCTTTCAAGAGTGGCATTCAACGACTCATTCATTTCAAATTGCGGATTAGGCCATTGAATTTTGGAAAATCTATTGTCTGGGTAATAAATGATTCGATTTACTAAATCGACTTCAAATCCGAGAGCTTTGAAAAATGTTGTAATCGGAACTTTCAATACTCGGCGAGGACTGTCTATTCGAACTTGATAGACCCTGTTTTTCTTGTCATATTCATACTTAAGCCAAGCGCCGCGATATGGTATGACTTTCGCCATGTAAGCATCTTCGCTTGCAGTACGTTTATCGCCCGGAGTAAAGTACACCCCTGGGCTACGAACGAGCTGTGAAACGATTACTCGTTCGACACCGTTAATAACAAATGTTCCAGACGGCGTCATAAACGGCATTTCTGCTATGTATACTTCTTGCTCGCGGATTTCTCCAGTTTTCCTGTTTATAAAACTAAAAATACCGCGAAGCGTTCCAAAATATGTTTTGTCCTGCTCGAAGCAGTCCATTAACTCTGATTCTGGCGTAGTTACATAATAGTCGTCAAAGTTTAATTCGTATTCTTCGTCGTTGGAAACGATAGGAAAGACTTCATCGAAAACTTCCCTAACTCCCTGAAAGCAGAACTCTTTATATGAATCAATTTGAATGTCAAGCAGATTGCGTAAAGGAAGAGCATCTTCCTCCGCCAATCTAATACGCCGCTCTATGAGATAGCTCATGCTGCGACCTCCCGTAAGATCATAAGTCCCCAGCCGCGCGTCAAGGGGTATGCTGGTTACAGGTACCCCTCGTCACAAAAGTTAAACTTAACTTGATTATTTGATCTCCACCACCGCGCCAGCGTCGACAAGTTTGTTCTTGACTTCTTCCGCTTCATCCTTAGAAATGCCTTCTTTGATGGGCTTGGGTGCTTCGTCGACGATCGCTTTAGCTTCTTTAATACCGATATTAAGAACTTCTTTCACGACTTTGATCACATTGAGTTTGGCATCACCAATCTCTTTGAGGATTACATCGAACGTAGTTTTCTCGACTTCGACAGCTTCTTCTGCTCCGCCAGCTCCGGGAGCGGTCGCTACTGCAACAGGAGCAAAACTTGCGGCGCTAACGCCCCAACGCTCTTCAAGCTCTTTTACTAGCTCATTAAGCTCAACTATCGTCATCTTCTCTAACGTTTCAACAACTAATTCCCTCGACATATTTAACCTCCGAAAACTGACTACCGACTGATATCCTGTAACGGTTCTAACTAACCTTCACTGGATTTCTTTTCTATGTAATTCTTTAGAACGCCCGCAAAACCCTGCGGTACGGACTTGAGAACACGTACAAAATTGGATTGTGGAGCAACTAGTACTCCCAAAAGTCTTGCTCTAAGTTCATCCTTGCTAAGAAGTTCTGAAAAACTCTTGAAGTTGTCCGGTCCGTATAACTGCCTATCGAAAATAATGGCTTTTACACGAAACTTGTCCTTATGTTTACGATGATACTTCAAGATAGCTCTGGCGCATGCTCCGATATTGTCGGTTCCATACACCATACCCGTGCTATGCACAAACTGCTCCGAAATCTCATTCGGAAGGGCTGCTTCACTGCGTGTCAATGCAACACGCGCGAGCGTGTTTTTCGTAACCATAAAGTCACCCTTATTTTCGCGAACCAACGATTTGAACTCATCAAGTTCTTTTACCGATGACCCACTAAAGTCAACAAGGAATGCAAACAGACTGCTATCGAAAGCAGACTTTATCTTCTCTATTTGAGGTTCTTTCGCTTGTCGTAACATCATCTTCTCCTAACGCATAAACTGCACGACGTCAAGCTTGAGTGCAGGCACTTGTGTAGCTCCGACATACAGCGATTTTATGTAGATACCCTTCAATGACGGAGGTTTAACCTTGAGAACTACATCAACAACGTGTCTGATGTTCTCTTCAAGATCCTCTTGCTGAAAACTCATGCGTCCAACAGTAGTGTGGATAATGCCTGTTTTATCGTTACGATACTCAAGTTTACCTGCTTTGAATTCCTTTACGAGAGGGCCAATTGCATCTGCTAACGTACCGCTTTTCGGCGTAGGCATCAAACCACGAGGTCCTAAAACACGAGCAACTTTCGATACATCTTTCATAGTATCGGGAACTGCCAACGCTACATCAAAATCAAGCCAACCTCCTTGAATCTTTTCAAGTAGATCCTGCAATCCAACGTAATCTGCGCCAGCATCAAGCGCTTCTTGCACCTTGTCGCCTTTGGCAAAAACGAGAATGCGCGGCGTCTTCCCGGTTCCTTTAGGTAGAATCAGGTTGCCGCGAACATTCTGTTCTGGTTTTCGCGGGTTTACACCCAGTCTAATATGAAGATCGCAAGACTCACGATCCTTAACAGCTTCTGATAACTCATGAAGCTTTTTGCGCTCGCCTAAACCCACCGCCTTCTGGCGGTAAACTTTACTTCTCTTCGGCATAAATCCTCCTATGCCTCCCTCAGTCCACCAACTCGACACCCATCTGGCGCGCGGAACCCGCCACTATTTTGATGGCTTGATCGATATCTTTGGTGTTGAGGTCAGGTAGCTTTATCTCCGCGATTTTTCTCAACTGCTCTCTGTTAACTTTGGCAACCTTTTTGACTTTCGGTGACTCACTGCCTTTAGGAATGCCAAGTTCTTTCTTGATTAACACCGCCGTTGGAGGCGTTTTCAAGACAAAAGTAAATGATTTGTCGTCATATATTGTTATAACAACTGGAATTACATCGCCCTGACGGTCGCTTGTAACTGCGTTGAACTGCTTACAAAATTCCATAATCTGCACACCATGTTGACCAAGCGCAGGGCCAACTGGAGGCGCTGGACGCGCTTGCCCCCCGGGTATTTGAATCTTCACTTGAGCTATAACCTGCTTAGCCACAATACTCCTCCACTACTCATGGTCGCCTTCAGTTTTCGCAGCGTTCAACTCTACATCGAACAATTCAACTTGCTCAAAGTCAAGTTCAACCTGCGTATCACGACCGAATATGCTAACCATAATCTTTACTTTGTGTCTTTCAGGTTCAATCTCTTTCACTTTACCGATAGCTTCGCTAAAAGGACCCGATAAGACTTTAACTGTATCGCCGACTTTGTAAGAGGTTTCAACTTCAGGAATCTCCTTCCCCATTCGACAGAAGATTTGACTGACTTCATCTTCTGTCAGGGGTTGTGGGTTATTTGAACTCTTAACAAAATCTATTACGCCTTGAACAGATCTCAATAGATACCTGTTCTCACTGGTCAGGTTCAATTGTACGAGTATGTAACCGGGATAAATTTTCCGTGTGGTGGTCTTCTTCTTCCCGCGAACATTCTCTAATTTCCTTTCGTAAGGTACAACAACGTCAAGTACTTCTTCACCGAACTGTCCGTGTTCAATCATATGTTTGATGGCGTTCGCCACTTTGTCCTCATAACCGCTTAAAACATGTAACACG
>CAZRQJ010000052.1:11278-13386 GCA_964602075.1 uncultured Planctomycetia bacterium | reverse complement strand
ATTCTAAAACGAAGTTGAGCGGTGTTGAGCCTTCCGGATCGACTGTTACGGCCTCTTCTTTTAGCATCTCACCGTCTCTTGACCAGCATTGAATAGTGTATTCTCCAGGAGGAAGGTTGGTCAAAAAGTAGACTCCGTCAATAACTTGAGCTTCCGCAACAACTGATCCATCTTTGACAGCCTTCATCAAAGCACCAAAGTTTTGTCCACCGCGTGTTACCTTACCTCCAACTTCTCCAGGGGGTGGTTCGGAACAACTTGTTGCTAGCAACAATGCAAAAAAAGAGAACAAAAGAAAAGTAAACACAATTCTCTTCGACATAGTTTCCTCCTAAAAAAACTAACGCGAATCAAAGGATAGTTTATCAGAATCGAGAAAAAGCAGCTTTCATTCTATCAAGAGCCTTTTGAATGTTATCCAAGCTATTAGCGTAGCTAAAGCGTAAGTAACCTTCGCCATAAGCACCGAATGCAGTGCCAGCCAAAGCTGCTACTCCTGCTTCAAACATTAAGATGTCAGCAATTTCCTGTGAAGATTTGCCAAAAATTTTGACATTTGGGAAAGCATAAAACGCTCCCTTAGGCATCTTGCAAGTAACACCAGGTATCTCATTTAAGCCATTTACAATTAAGTCTCGACGAGTTTTGAACAGAGCAACCATGTCTTCGATCGGTTTTTGGTCGCCATGTAGAGCTTCTGCGCCTGCCACTTGAGTAAAAGACGCTGGACAACTGTTTGAATTCGTCATTAAGAGTGTTAGCTGTGCCGCCATTTTTTCATTGCATACCGCGTATCCAAGTCTCCAACCTGTCATCGCGTATGTTTTTGAGTGACCGTCGAGAATCACGACTCTATCAAGAGCGCCGGGTATTTGAAGAAAACTGAAGTGAGAATCTTCGTACCAAATTCTACTATAAATCTCATCAGACAAAATGTAAAAATCGTACTCGCAAGCAAGCTCGTAAATCGTCTCAAGATCGTCCTTTGTGAGCATTCCTCCCGTGGGATTTTGAGGCGTGTTAACATAAAGCAGTTTAGTTCGATTACTCACAAGCGATTTCAACTCATCCACATTAAAGCGGAAGTCGTTTTCTTCACGTAGAATCATTGGAATCGTCTTTGCGCCAAGGCAATTAGCGACGCTTTCATATGTGGGATAGCCTGGATTCGGATAAACAACTTCATCACTCACGTCGATTAAGGCGAGCGAAGTTAAAAAAACAATCGGCTTTGCACCTGGCATTATTACGATGTTTTGCGATCCAAGATCGTAGTTGTATCTTTCTGCCATATATTTTGCGTATGATGCTCTCCACTCAATCGCACCAGCGCTCGGGGTATAATGCGTGTATCCGTTATCAAGCGCCCATTTAGCTTTATCGATGATATTTTGAGGTGTATCAAAATCCGGTTCACCTATTTCAAGGTGGATTATTTCTTTGCCTTGCGCTTCTAGTTGCCGAGCTTTAGCTAAAACGGCGAAAGCACCTTCTGGCCCTAACTTATTCATTCTTGCGGCAAAACGCACAGCTAACGCCTCCTTATGTCCAATCAAGGGACTTCAATCGTACCACTAGTTATTACTCTACTTCTTATTACCTAAGTCAACTTTGCACATCACAAGCCCTGTGATTAGTTTTGGGTAAAAATCCGTGCTCTTTTGAGGCATTACTTCACCCTTTCCAGCTACATCTCGTATCTGTTCCATCAAGGTTGGGTTCATGAAAACGCAGAAATGATGACTGCCATTATCAACGAGTTCATGAGCTTTTAAGCGATCGCGCTCGTAGCTTATATTTGTTTTTGCAGCTTGAGCTTCTTTAGAAACACCCAGAATTTTCTCAAGTACAACTTCATGAAGTACAGCGACATCAAGCGAGCGCCAAGCTAGGGTGTGATCGGGGGCTAGCGTATCCATTATTGCCTTATCGAGTAGTTCGAAATACCAGTAATTCGCCCCATTGTATAAGCCGAAAGCATTTCGGGTTTTGTCGCTAGCGGCGTCATTGAGCTTAGTTTGCATCTCATCTATATCAGTGCACCTTTCCACGCGGAAATGTTCTTTAAGGTTGTTCAAGAAGTCGGCGAAATTGAAATCGGTTAGGTT
>CAZRQJ010000052.1:0-11268 GCA_964602075.1 uncultured Planctomycetia bacterium | reverse complement strand
AATGCGCAGAGTAGGCAGCACGACTAAACCCGGATCTCTCATTCCAACCATCGTCATCATTGCATACTTAGGATTGTGCCCATCAGGACCGCCTTCATATTCTGCAAGCCTATAGTTGCGGTAATTCAATGCGGTTTCGTATCTATGATGGCCATCGGCGATAAACAGTGATCTGTCGCGCATTGTCTCAATCAGTCTGGTGACAGCCTCTTGGTCAGTAACTGCCCAAATCTTGTGTACAACTCCTGGTTCTTCATCAATTGTTGTACAAACGTCCGGTACGCCTGTGCAAAACGGAGCGAGAATATCAGCCACTTCATTATCATTGTCGGGATACAACTGAAAAATCTGACCGCAATGTGTATCAGTATGAATAAGCAAGTTGAAGCGATCTTGTTTTGGAGCGTCTAACGTCTTTTCATGTGGTTTGACGCCTTTGCCGTAATCCTCAAGCTCAACCATAGCGCAAAACCCACGCCTAACCATCTGTATACCATTTAAGTCGAATTCTTGATAGTAAGCGTATATTGCAGGTTCGGAATCGTCTATGAAAACTGAACTGTCATTCCACTCTCGCCAATAGGTTCGGGCTCGTGTGTAAACATTATTTGATTCGTTATCGTCAGGATACTCTTTGCCTTTTGTAATGCGACAAATGTTGTACTCATGCGATTTGTAGTATTTTTCTTGAAGACCGTGTTTTATTCGATCGTATGGCATAGTGACGCATTTCTGTATATCACCAACGACATCAATATTAAAGCGAGTGCCGCGAAAAGGCATAACTCTAGCCATGTTTTCCTCCAAACAATCAACGACAAGCGCATCGACGAGCGAAATTTCTTCTGTCGGTGTGCTCTCACGAATTATAGTTCAACTGCTCCGCAGTTGCGTAATAGTATCTTACTTAAAGTAATCGCGAAGTATTTCGACAACTTCAAATCCGACGCGAGACTGACCTTCTTTTGTTTGAGCTCCGATGTGCGGAGCTAGGATCACGTTAGGCAATCCAATAAATGGATTGCTGTCAGGTGGTTCCTTTTCAAAGACATCTAAAGCTGCACCGGCTATCTTGCCTTCTTTCAACGCGATTGCTAATGCGTCATCGTCGCGAACCCCTCCGCGAGAACAATCGATCAAATATGCTTTGGGTTTCATCAACCGAATCATTTCGGCATTAACAATATGGTGTGTCTCCTCACTTAGCGGTACGTGAATAGAAATGTAATCGCCCTTACTCATTACGTCAGTAAGAGTTCCAGCTTCGCAGGGGAATTCAGAAATATCCGAAGCATCAACATAGGGATCGAAGCCGATTACTTTCATGCCTAGAGCATAGCAACGTGAGCCAAGTGCTCGTGAAATCCGCCCCAGACCAATCAGCCCGAGCGTTTTGTTCCACAGTTCAACTCCTGCAAAAGCCTTTTTCTCCCACTGCCCAGCCATCATAGAGTTAGTTGCTGGTACAAGGTGGCGAGAAAGCGCGAACATCATTGCAAGTGCGAGTTCGGCTACACTCACGCTAGAAGCTGCAGGTGTGTTCATAACTGTTACGCCTTTTGATTCCGCATATGTCACATCGATGTTGTCAACACCAACACCACCTCGAATAATTACCTGCATCTCATCAAAAGCATCGATGACTTCTTTTGTTACTTTCGTCCGACCGCGCACAACCATCGCCTGCATACCCTTAACAGCGTTAGGTAATTCTTCTTTAGTTACTTCGGGTGAGTAGGTGACATCAAGGTACGAAACTGCATACATTTCATTCATCGGACCGTCAGCCATTGCATCGCAAACAAGAACTTTAGCCATAATTTTCCTCCATTGCCGTATCTGCGGCTATTGGCAAATAGTTGCCTAAAAAAACTTAAAGGGATTATCACTATCAATAGCGCTCTTCTAGATCCTTCATCAAAATCTCCTGCGCAACTTTAACGCCTTTGCCAAGTTCTATGTCAACACCGAAATGCTTCAATGCCATCTCAAACGCAGCAATAGCCATAATTGTTTCAAAGTGATCCTGATAGCCAAGATGACCAATTCGAACGATTTTATCTTTATAGTCGTCTTGTCCAGCCGCAAAATAAATACCCCAGTGACCGCGACAAAACTTGGCTAACTTACTTGCTGGAGCTTTATCATCAGGAACAATAATCGGTGTCAACACATCGCCTGGGCTTTTAGCGTTAAGGATGTCAAAGCCATGAGCGAACGCTGCTTGTCGAATCGCCTCGCCCTGTATGTGACAACGCTTCTGTACATTCTCAAGCCCCTCGTGAAGAATCATCTCCAAAGCGACTTTGAGTTGCTGGTAAAGTGAGACTCCGCTCGTCCATGCGTGAGTATTTTGCAGATCATTTTTACGCTGCGCACGAAGATCGTTATAAAACACGCGGCTCTTATGCTTTTCAGCTTTCTCCCATGCTTTTTCTGAAAGAGCTATGAAAGCAAGTCCAGGAGGCATCATCAAGCCTTTTTGGCTACCTGTAATAACACCGTCAAGTTTCCAATCGTCCATAGGGCAGGGCATAGCTGTGAGCCCGCTTATGCCATCGACGATAATTAGTTTGCCATGATTGTGAGCAGTCTCTGCGAGTTCTTTAACGGGATTTTTGATTCCGGTCGAGGTTTCATTTAGTTGAGTGAACACGGCAACAGCGTCAGGACAGTCAATAATTGCCTTCTCAACCATTTCAGGAGTAGCGTAATCCGTCCATGGGTATTTCACTTCATGAACGTTACACCCAAGCATCTTGCCAATTTTCGTCCAGCGCTCACCGAACTTGCCACCGTTCAAGACGATCATAGACTCGCCGGGCGCGACAATGGCATCGACTGCTCCTTCCATTGCAGCTGTACCGCTTCCTAGTAATACTAGTACACGTTGTTTAGTCTCGAACAGCTGTTGCAGCATCATAGCGCAACTCACATAAATTTCTGTAAACTGGTCGGTGCGATGGTGCATCATATCTTTTGCGCCAGCCAGCGCTACATCGCCAGGAACCAAGGTAGGTCCAGGTGTAAAAAGGTGAAACTTCTTCATTTTGTCCTCCAAGAAAGATAAGGCGCGTAAATAAAACCTGTGAAGGCTTCAAATCGATTGTAACAAAATCTTGCTAAATAACAAGGGCTTGTGAAAATAGTGGGATTTGTATCAATCTCTTACGGCGCACGCTTTCCACAAATCGTCTCTGTAATTCTGTGCGGCTTGACGCGCTGATTCAGCAAAACTACAATCTCCAAGCGCTTTGTATTTAGGATCCTTGTAAGCATACATAATCCCACGACTAACATTAAATACTGCACCCAAGCCATCCCTACGCGTGAAACTGCGGGCATCATCAGGTTTTCCGCCTTGCGTACCTACACCAGGAACTAAAAACCATGCGTGAGGGGCAAGTTTTCTAGCAATCAATCCTTCTTCGGGGTATGTCGCTCCAACGACGGCACCAACTGAACTAAACCCGTGTTCCCCAACAAATTTACTTCCCCACTTATTTATAAGTCTAGCTATGTGTTCCCAAACATAGTCATGACCGGATTTCAAATCTTGAACATCGTCAGCGCTAGGATTGCTCGTTCGGCAAAGCACAAAAACTCCAGCACCACCCCTAATATATGGTTCAAAAGCAGAAAAAGTATCTTTGCCTAAATACGGAGCAACGGTAGTTGAGTCAGATTTTAGTATGTTTTCGACTCCGGCAGGCGTTGTGTCAGCCAGCCAAGCTCTAGCATAAGCGTCACTTGTTGTTCCAATGTCTCCCCTTTTTGTATCAGCAATAACTAATAGCCCTTTACTGCGCGCATGTTTAATCACATCTGCGCAATGTCTCCACCCAGCCGGTCCTAATTGCTCGAAAAATGCTACCTGTATCTTCACCGCACAGGCTAAGTCAGCGGTAGCGTCAATTATGTCAAAACAAAAACGCCTTAAAGCGTAGTAAATAATGCGTGCATCAGTTTTATCTGAACTTTCTGTGTGTTTATTTTCGTTCTTTGCCTTTTCGGTAAAGCGGTCGATCAATGATTTCGGCAAATCATCAGGTCGAGGATCTATACCTACTACGAGAACAGTTTTTTTTTGAACTACTTCTTCATAGATGCGGTCGGCAAACAAAATCATAAGCACTCCTAGTAAAAGACACAACATTATAGCTCTTAATTTGAATAAAACAGATATCACCATCAACACAGTTATTCGATTAAGTGATCCTTGCTGATTTGTGTGTCACAGGCATTTTTTTGTAATAATCGTTCGATATGTGATAAATGTGTACTGAATCTTATTGTTTTCCATGTATCATTTTATTGGCTAAAGATTTCGGATGGTTGATTATGTGTCGTTTTAGGCGCACTGGATTCACACTAATTGAATTGATGATAGTTGTTGCGATAACCGGCATCTTAGCCGCTATTGCAATCCCAACATTTTTATCATCGCGGGCTGGTGCTCAAATTACATCAACGAAGGCTGTCCTTAGGACTATAACAGCGGGTGAGCAGACTTATTACGCGCAACACGGTAACTTCACCGATCTACAGACTTTAAGTGGGTTGGGTATCTTAGATAGTAGATTTGCAGACGATCCCGTACAAGTATTCACATATACAATAACAATAGAGATTTTAAATAATGGCACTTCGTTTCTCGTAACCGCTATCCCCTCTATTCCTGATGCACCCATACTAACGATTGATGAAACATATGAGATTAAAGAGAGTTAGCAAGAACTTTGAGTTAGCATACCCGTAAACTACATAAGAGACCTCCGAAGAGGCCGCGCCATTTATCATTAGTCCCGTCAAATCTAATGTTCAATGTAAAGTAAAGATGAACCGGATTGACAGCAGAAGTTAGAAAGTTAGATGGATTTTTATTTATTACTTTCAAGAATGCCGTAATCTGGTATAGCAATTTTCGTATAGCGATTCTGCTTTATTCCTGCTTCAGCTAGTTTGATTAGTGATCTCACCTTAGCGTCGCAATGCACATGCGCTGCTGCTATGTCTATTCCGTATTTATTTTCTAAACTCACATTAACATCATCACCGTCGATAGCCCACACCTTTACCTCTTCCTTGCTGAACAACTCTAACTCCATTGGTGATATTGTCATAAGCGGTTTGCGCCATGGCTTCGATGGATCAAATAAAGGGTCGTCGCTTTCTCTTAAGTCATAAACCGCAGTTAATTTATTTTGTGTTTCTTCACGAACTGCGCCTGTTTTTCGCAGGTTAGCAACGCAAGCATTTCCGAGTACAGCTAGCGAATCAATTTGTGTTATGGGCAAACTGTATGTGGCTGCTAGTCCATTGATGAATGCGATCCCAACTCTCGTCCGAATGAATCTGCCAGGACCGATCGCTACTGCTAAATTCGTCAGTTCTTTAACTTCTATTCCAAAATCTTGTAGCAAACGCGATGTGAAACTTGCAATGTTTTGCCGTTTTCTGTCTGTATTTGAAAACCGAATATCTTTGTATTTAACACAGTCTGTTAAAACTAGGATACCGATTGGCCCACTGGTATCAACAGCAAGAATCTTAACCATCTTCTTCTCTTAAAAACGTTTCAAGAACAGTACTATGAGTAATTAGAGTGGTGCTTCCCATCTGAATTGAACGTGTAGTGTCACTAGTTTTGCCTAAGATTAAACGCAAAGAATTAGTCTTTGGTAATTCAGAAATACGATCAGCCCATTCGCAGATAACTACCCATGAGCCATCGAAGTATTCCCCTAGTCCTAATGAAATAAACTTGCTATATGAGTCAATTCTGAATAAGTCTATATGGACAGTACTAATTCTTGCGCCACTATGTTCTTTTGCTATAAGGTATGTTGGCGATGTGACAGTGTCCTGGGTTCCTAAACCAGCTAACACTCCTTTTGCAAAAACAGTTTTACCGGATCCCAACTCGCCTTCTAAATAGAAATTCATCGGTGCGCGTATAGATTCACCTACGCGTATGCCAAAGTCAATCATTTCTTCTGGTGACTCAATGTGAATCATGATAGTTACATCAAAACAGAATGTCTTATTTTTTTGAACAGGACATTTGAAAGATCTTCATCGGTAGATAAGAATACATAATCGCTAGAAGTTTTCATCGCCCAATTCTTTAAGTCCGTCTTCAAGATATCTAGATTTTTTTGGTATTTTCGCATTACACCAGCTCCCATGCTTACCTCAATTGATTTACCGGTTTCAGCATCTACCAATTCAAGATCACCTGCTAGGTTTGGTTTGATTTCGTTAGGAGACAACACTTGTATAAGGGTGACCTGATTACCACGACCTACTAACCCTGACAATGCTTGAGTTGGATTTGGAAATAGGAAATCAGATAATATCACGACAATACCTGGTACAGTTTTTTGTGCCGTAAATTGAGATATAGCTTTCACAAGCGATGTAGTACCCCCAAGTTTAATGCCTGATATCACATCGAACAGCCTCTTGTACCTGCTCTTACCTCTTAACGGGCGTTCAATTCTATTCAATTCTGAATCGAACACAGCTACTTGAACTCTTTCCTTGTTCGATAAGGCAATATATGATAATGCCGCAGCGAATCTCCGAGCATAATTGAATTTGTTTGGGTGACCATGCGACATAGATTTCGAACAATCTATCAACAGATATATCGTCACATCCTCTTCTTCAACGAACAGTTTTATAAAGTACTTCTCCAATCTGGCATACAAGTTCCAATCGATTCTTCTGATGTCGTCGCCTGGCAAGTACTGTCTGAAATCGTGGAACTCGACACTTTGTCCGATTTTACGGCTTCGCTTTTCGCCGCGCAGTTTGCCACGAAAAATCTTTCTTGCGAGTATGTTGAGTTTATCCAGACTAGAAAGAAAGGATGCATCGAAGAGCGGAGTGCCAATCAATAGTTCAAGATCAGAGTTAAGCACGCCAAATTTTACCACAGTGAGCAGTGTGTCTGAACTGATTGAGATTAATCTTTATCTTGTTTTCTGTATCGTTTTCCCCAAAGCTCTACTAGTTTTTCTGTTATCTTTTTTTCATAACCGCGTTCAGTAGGAATGTAAAACACTTTTTCATCTAGTTCTTCAGGTAAATACCTTTGCTCACTAAAACCATCTTCGTGGTCATGCTGGTAATCGTAACCTTCACCATAACCAAGTGAATTCATTAACTCCGTCGGTGCATTTCGGAGGTGCAATGGTACTGGAAGGCTTCCGTATTTCTTTGTAGCAGTTCTTGCAGCCGAAACAGCCATGTACAATCTATTGGATTTTGGAGCGCAAGCTAAGTAAACAGCGAGTTGTGCTAAATGCACGTCGCACTCGGGTATTCCAATGAATTCAACCACATTTCTGACACTCGAAGCGAGGACGAGAGCGTACGGGTCCGCTAAGCCAATGTCTTCTGCAGCCATTCTCATTAGTCGCCGAGTAATGTACTTCGGGTCTTCGCCACCTTCTAGCATTCGCATTAGCCAATATATCGCTCCATCGGGGTCACTGCCACGAACGGCTTTGTGAAGGGCTGAAATTTGATCGTAGTGCTCTTCACCTGCTTTGTCGTATCTGATCGCCTTTTCTTGCAGAGCTTCTTTAAGTAATCCGTCAGATAGCTCAATAAGCAGCGATTCTGTTGTGCTTTCGAGTTCTGATAAACCTTTTGAAGATTCACTTTCTCTTTTCGAAAGATATAGATCTACAGCTATCTCCAGCGTACTAAGCGCAAATCTAGCGTCACCATCGGAGATAGTCGCTATGCGATTCAGGTCGTTCTTAGTAATGGATACGTTGAAACGTCCAAGTCCGCGTTCTTCGTCTTTAATAGCTGTTTCAAGGAGTTTTACAATTGCTGAAGCATCTAGCGCTTTTAAGACAAGAACTTTGCATCTCGACAAAAGTGGGCCGATAACCTCAAAACTTGGATTTTCCGTTGTTGCTCCTATCAATGTGATAATCCCTGATTCAACAAAAGGTAAAAAAGCATCTTGCTGTAACTTGTTGAATCTATGGATTTCATCGACAAACAGGATTGTTTGATTCATAAACATCTGACGATTCTGTTTAGCGAGTTCAACTACTTCTTTAACATCTTTTACACCGCTTGTTACAGCGGATAGTGTCACAAAATGTGCGCCTGTAGTGTTTGCGATAACGTTTGCTAGCGAGGTTTTTCCGCATCCAGGCGGTCCCCATAATATTAGACTGGGAAGTCGGTCGCTTGTTATTAAGTTGTGCAGGAACCGATCCTTGTCAAGTAAGTGATCTTGCCCCACAAACTCACCAAGCGAAGTTGGTCGCATTCGGTCTGCCAACGGATTATACAGCGTATCCACGCGTTAATTATAATCAGTGTTAGCCTGTTATTGCACAAAAGAAAGGATTCTGAATTATCATTGTTTTTCTTATTTTCAATGGAGATAATTATGAGTAAGAAACATAAGCACCGAATTCACCATCATTATGATGTCAGCCGTAGGCACACACCTGGTACTACCCCAGGTACACTGCATATTGATCCCCTTGCGCCTAAGTCGAAAGTAACTGCAGTAGCGTACAACAAAGAAACTACACTGCAACTTTCCACCGTTGATAGCAACTCAATAAAAAAGAGCATGAGCGATTTCGATGTAACTTGGGTGAATGTCTCCGGACTTGGCGATGAAAGTGTGATACTTCAAATGAGTGAGTTATTCGATATACACAAGCTTGCACTCGAAGATGTTGTTCACACGCACCAACGAGCAAAAGCCGAACAATTCGATAACATGCTTTATCTTGTTATTCGGTTTGCAAATCTAAACGAAGACACAATGCATCTAGAAACCGAGCAAGTTAGTTTGTTTTTCGGCAAAGGGTTTGTGCTTACATTTCAAGAAAGTCATGTTGACCGATTTGCGACTATCCACGATAGACTAATGGTTGGTAAAGGACGCATCCGAGTTGGTGGTTCGGATTATCTTGCTTATGCATTGTTGGACGCGATAATTGATCATTACTTTCCTGTCTTAGAGAAACTCGGTGAATTGTTGGAAGAAATCGAAGATGAAACGCTATCTGTTGCAAATGAAGGAACAATCGCACGTATCAATGAAATCCGACGCAGTTTAGTTACGCTAAGACGAGCAGTTTGGCCCTTGCGAGAGCTGATTAATGTGCTTATGCGCGATCATGGCGGATTCGTCAGTGATGAAACCGCAATTTACTTGCGAGACTGCTATGATCATACTGTGGGGGTTATTGATTTGATAGAAAGCTATCGCGAAGTGGCTTCAGGCTTGATTGATATGTATCTTTCTAGTGTATCGAACAAAATGAACGAGATTATGAAAGTTCTAACAATGATAGCCACAGTGTTTATTCCCCTTTCTTTTATCGTTGGATTGTATGGAATGAATTTTGACGGAGAAGCGTCGCCTCTTAACATGCCTGAATTGAGATTCTATTTTGGTTATCCAGTGTTGCTTCTTTTTATGGCTACTGTTGTGCTTGGAATGCTTGGATATTTCAGAAAAAGAGGGTGGATTGGCAGTAGTTCATTTAAAAGATCCAATCTTCGAGACAGCTCATCAAAAGATCCAAACACTTAAAGAACTTTGTGTTTCACAAGCAGATTTTCTAGGTCGATTTTCAAAGATTCATTCATTTTCGTCATTGGAAGCCTGAACGCTTCGTCGCAGAGCATTAGCAAAGAGCATCCAGTTTTAACTGGAATAGGACTTGTAGTAACGAACATACCTTCAAACAACCGGATTAGATCATTGTTTAGCAGTTCAGCTTGTGCATATTCTACATTCTTTGTAAGTTTGATAATTTCGCGGATTTCTCGACCTACAAAATGACTTGCAACGCTTACGACACCAACGGCACCGCGCTTTATCATCTCATAGGTTAACGGATCGTCTCCAGAGTATATAACAAAGTTACTGTCGCAGTTTGCTCTATACCAATCTGTAATTGCAGGGTCTCCACCGGCTTCTTTTATTGCAACGATGTTCGGGTGTTTAGAGAGTTCAGCTACAACTTCAGGGAGTAGCTTACCACCAGTCCTGCCCGGTACATTGTAAAGCATAACGGGCAATCCTACTTCTGCTATAGCCTTGAAATGTGCTATTTGCCCATCCAAGTTAGGTTTGTTGTAGTAAGGCATAACCGCCATAACAGCATCGACACCGACTCCAGCGGCTTTTTCCGTTAAGAACACGCTATGTGACGTGCAGTTCGAGCCTGTATTAGCAATTAGAGTTACACTATCAGGAATGTTACGTTTGTAATACTCGAACAGGGAAATTTTTTCTTCATCAGATACAGTTGGGCTTTCGCCTGTCGTGCCGCATACCACAAATCCGTCAGTGTGTTTGGGGTATAGGTGATTAATCAATTTGTCTACAGCTTTATAATCGATGCAGTCAGTTAGTGCAGAAAACGGTGTAATCACCGCTGTTAGAACTTCGCCAAAAAACGTGTCCATTACATCCTCCTTGCCAAACTAAACTAGTTCAAATCCCATTAAGTGCCGTCCGATTCTTATGGCGTTTAATGCAGCCCCGATTCTAAGGTTGTTGGCGCAACAAAACATAGCGAACTCTTTACCGCTATCCCCAACTTGCCTCAATCGTCCTACCTGTACTAAATCGTAATCAGGACGGCTTGCAGATATCGGTGTCGGAAACACACTTGAAATATTGGGATAGTAATCAATTGAACTCCCGTTACTAATTGTTGATTCGAGAGTCTCAAAATCTGTTGAGTTTTCTAGCTCAAAGTAGACGGAAATGCTATGTCCAATGAACACATCAACTCGACACGATGTTGCAACAATCTTAAGGGTTTGATTGTTGAATACTTTTCTTGTTTCAGAGATAATTTTCGCTTCTTCGACAGAACTACCGTCCGAACCGAGCGAGCCTATTAGTGGAAGTACGTTGTGAGCAGTTCCAGAAGCTCTTAAATCCGATAAGTTAGCAGTTTTACTAAAAATAACTGCATCTTCCCTTAATTGCTCAATTGCGTCACGTCCTGCCCCGCTGACAGATTGGTATGAGCTTATTACTAGTTTATCCAATCCGAATTTGTCCACTATTGGTTTGGCTACAATCGCAAGTTGGATTGTTGTGCAGTTTGGATTAGCTACTAAACGGCAATCATCGGGTATATGTTTTTGATTGACCCCATGTACAACCAATGGAACGTCCGTTTCAAGGCGATAAGCGTTCGACTTATCTATTATTCTGATGTTTGGATAAGCAGTAAGCAACTTTGGAATCCATTC
>CAZRQJ010000051.1:0-13452 GCA_964602075.1 uncultured Planctomycetia bacterium | reverse complement strand
CCGCGATTACAATCAACAGCATTCCTGCTCTATTCACCATCATAACCTCCCGGCACCCGTAACAGTGGGATAAGTTAATTGGACACAAAACCCGCGTCCATGTTCCATCAAAAAAGTGGACCTGAGGGGATTCGAACCCCTGACCTTCTCCACGCCAAGGAGACGCGCTCCCAACTGCGCTACAGGCCCGTTGTTGACAAATTTTCAAGTTCCCGACCAGCACTGTAGAGTTCTTCGAGCTGATAGAACTCGCGAGATTCCGGCAGGAATATGTGAACAACAAAGGCATCGTAGTCGACCAGAATCCAGTCGCCAAGCCGATACCCTTGAAGGCTCGAAAGAATTATATCATACCGTTTGAGAACATCTATAATTCCGTCCGTAATTGCGCGGTTTTGTATTGCGGTTTGCCCTTGACACACAATCACGAAATCAACGTAGTCGAGACTCTCGGTTACATCGAGTACGCGAATCTCTTCCGCAAATTTATCTTCCGCTGCTTTGACGACAAGCGCGAGCACTTCTTCAATACTTTCAGGCTCGCCCGGAATAATCGTGTTGCTCGCACGAATATTCTTCAGATTATCCGCAACGCCATTGTCGTCCGGTTTATCGACCGAATCGTTCATACACTCTCAAACACAACAAAATCGTCGCATACAAGTGTACGCAACATATCAATATACCATATATGAGATAATACAACGTGAATCAAGCTAGTGAAAGCGGATTCGTTATCGTATCGTGGTGGCATGTCGCTGGCAGTGCGTTCGTTCTCGTATTCGTCGCAATACTCATTAAGTGGCTTAAGCTGGACATCGGTTATCCGCTCATCGTAGGGACAATCCGCTGCTTTTTACAATTGACATTTGTCGGGTTCGCTCTCGAATGGGCGTTTGCAGAAAAATTCCCCGCTAAAATCCTTCTAATACTCATAGTTATGACAGCAATTGCCGCGCATACCGCGTACACTCGACAGAATTGGCGCGGCAGACTCCTTGCCGTAAGCATTTTCGTTACACTGGCTCTCGCCGTACTTCTCACGATGCTTCCGCTTCTAACACTCGTTCTCGCACTCAAGCCATGGTATCACCCGCAGTATTCCATACCAATCGCCGGGATGGTTCTCTCGAACTCGCTCAATGGTCTGATGATGTATCTCGAACGGTTGCACGCCGAACTCAAACAGCGATCGTCCGAGTTTGAAGGTTATCTGTCCGTCGGCGGAACGGTCTGGCAGTCGGCGATGCCAATGGTGCGCGATGCAGTACGTGCCTCGCTTATGCCGCCGATAAACCAACTCGCCGTAATGGGAGTCGTCGCACTCCCCGGTATGATGAGCGGTCAGATAATAGCTGGCTCTCCCCCAATCGAAGCCGTGAAATACCAGATAATTATCATGTATCTGTTGACTGGCGCAATCGCGCTCGCCGTTCTTATAATGGTGCTGCAAACATCGTGGATAATAAACTCAATGAAAATGCCCGTGGAGAATGTGCAGGGATAGGTTATACCTTTCTTGCAGGATTGGCATCTAACTGACTTCATAACTTTAGCTTTTAGACATCTTGCAAGGAGTTCAATCGCGGTGCGCTGGGTTGCTAATGTGCAGGTGGAGATTCAACTGTGACGGTTGTAAAAATGTTGTTCTCATTTTTTCGCGTTGCAGCTTTTGTCCTTACTCTACTTACATGGCAAATGACGGATATAGCTCTGAATCCTGAATCGTCGATATGCATATTCCGAATTTCCTTTGCGTTATGCTCAATTTCCAGGCTCACAGCAAACCGCGTAGATGTTCGTGCGGATTAATCGGGTTTGTCATTCTATCAACTTTGTGTAATCTCAATTACTTTATGCTTACTTTCAGGAGTTACGTTACGCACTTCAACTTCTGGTTAGTCTTTTCCTTGATGATCGTTTTTCAATGTATGTTCCCAGCGTTTTCTGCATCCCCGGCAGGTCATCGGTGACTGTTGCCCATACAATACCTTTATTAATATCGTAATACGCATGAACAAGTCTGTTTCGCATACCGATAATCTCCTGCCACTCGATTTCAGGCATCATAGCTTGAGTCTCGGGGCTTACTCGCGATGCGGCTTCACCCACAATCTCAAGGCTTTTTACGATGAACAAAAGCAGCATCCTGTCAATTTCGAGATCGTCTATAGTTCTGCCGCGCGTATTCGAAAGGATATCGTCAATTGCGTGTAGCATGTGCTTCAGTCGTGTTAGATCGTCAGAGTACATACACAACCTCGGCGGTTCTTACAACATCGTCACGGAAATAAACACTTAAATCTTCACTCGTTCTAAGATCTACTTTTCGATTGAAAATCCTACTCAATTCCAGTTCCATTCCGGCGATTGATAAAAGCGTGACTCTTGCGTTTGGGTCGAATTCCACAAGCAGATCTATATCGCTTGATTGGTTGAAATCGCTTCGTAAGGCGGAGCCATAAATCGAAAGTTTGCGAATTCCGTTACGCTCGCAGAAATCGGCGATGCGTTCATATGGAATTGCTACAAGCGTATTCATGTTAAATCACGACGTCGCAACGGAATCTGCGACATCGTTTTTTATTATACCCTAACAATATCAACTTGTCTTTTTGATGAAACGGATCATCCCGTCGTCTTAACAATGGTTTTCCAAACCTCGTGGATAATAAACTCAATGAAAACACCCGTGGAGAATGTTAACTGACGATATTCTAATCAACTTATCCCCTACTCAAAAAAATCCTTCGGGACTCGTTTTGCGCCGATAAAGCGTTCTTTATAGTAACCTTCGCTCATGTTTGAGATTACTACTTCAGCTTGAGCACTTGACGCATGCACGAAGTCGCCATCGCCGAGATAAAGTCCTACGTGGCTCGCACCAGCCTTGTACGTCGTGAAAAACACTAAATCGCCCGGTTCTAGGTCTTCTTTATCAATAGGTACTCCCAACTGCTCAAACATATCAGCAGACGAGCGCGGCAGGTTTGACGCTCCCGTAGAGTTGCCTATCAAATAATATATAAAACCGCTGCAATCGAAGCCTTTGATTGACTCGCCGCTCCAAACGTACGGCGTGCCGCGCAGTTCAAGCGCGCGCGAAATCAAATCCGCGCCAAGGTTGCGTGTCGCGCCGCGCATACCGCCAATCTTGTTCCATTCGTCTTCTGTTACTAGATATTCGCTGTAAATCCACCCGTTTTGCCCGCTGAATTTCACAAGTGTCCACTTCGTCTCGCGCCCAAGCACCGTGACTTTCGTGCCCGTATCGAGCTGGCTGTAAACGTCGCTTACGACACTCGGCTCTTTGCGGAAATTCACCGAAAACCCTTTCACAATAAACACCGGCAACGCTTTTCGCTCTTCGACTTTCGTATATCGTTGATGCACCCAGCCAGTAATTCCTTTATCGGGATGCGCTACGAGAACAAAATCGCTCTGCCACGCCTTTTTTACAAATCGCATCCCCTTGGAGAGTTTTCTTAACGATTTGCTGTTTATATCCGGCTTTTCGCGCAAGTTTACGTCGTCGCCCGTAATCACGACGTAATCGAGCGGTTGCACGAAATCGCCGAACACCCAGCCTTTTAGTTTGAGCTTCGGAACGCTGACGAAATACCATGGTTTCTTTTCGTCAACAATGTAAACCTTAAGTCCTGTGTCAACCTGTGCAAGCACTTTAGAGCGTAAACTAGGTTCCGCGCGCAGGTTCACGCTTTCGGCTGTGATAAGCGCAATCAAATCGCTTCCCGCAGTCGCTCCTGAAGTCACGTTTAGCAAACTATCGGTTTCTTTGTTTTGGTTTTCACTGCCGCCAGCGTCGTTGGAAGGCTTTGTCAAATCAATCGCGTTGCCGCCCTGCGCGGGTATCTGAACCGCCGAGCTATCAATGGGGATAGGCTCGGTTGATTCGTTTACAGGCGCATTCGTCCCGCTGGCTGTTAAATTTTCTTTGGGTTCCGTTGCGTCATTGTCATCGGGATTGTCGCTTCCATCAGCGGAATCATCCGAAATAGTCGTTTGGCGTTGATTCGGTTCGGCGATTAGAAGTTCGTCCCACACCCATCCGCGCGTCGTCGTCGAAACTACCTCAACATACATCCAGCCGGAATGCGCTTTTATTTCGAGCACGCGCTCGCCCGGCAAAAGCGCAGCGATTACGTCGGAGCCGGTAGAGTGACCGGAACGGAGATTCGCGCCCGTGTCTGCGATTTTGAAGTATAGAAGCTGTGCTTTATTCTCGCTTTCGGTCTCGCCTGATTGCGGATTGCCGGAGCTGTCGGATGAACCGGTCTCCGCTTCTTCGGCATATGCGGGCGCGGCGAAAGATACGTCGAATAAGGAAATATGCGTGTATATAGGCGATACAGCGAAGATCCCCGCTGCAATCAGAAATGCGAATAATATCGGTCGAATCCGATTTAACACTAACAAAAGCAGTCCTCCATTTCCCGATCGCCGGTTGCGCCTATCCGAGAGTTGCCTTTTGAAGGCAGGCTCCGACCCAAAGCGCGCAATGTAAGACGTCAGGTTTTTGGCGGCGGTTCATATTATATCATGAATAGCGTTTCGTAATCCATGCTTGTCATTGGGATTGACAGAAACCTGCTATAATATAAGCGACACTTGCAATTAGTTCGTAAAATGCGGGGTTGAAATGCGTAATTCGATTGTCGTTGCGATTGCTGTTTGTTTTGTTATAGCGGTATTGTCATTCGCTTCATGTGAACGGAGCGGAAGACGCGGGGATGGTGTGACCTCCCGTTTCGGCACGGGCGAAACCGGTTCAGGTTTGGATGAAAACAGCAGTTCTGCCGGCTCAAATCCTGCACGAACACTCTCCATCGAACAGGCGATAGCGGACGCGCGGAAATACACTCCGCCAGCGGAACTTGCTAATAACGCACAATTCGATCCGCTCGTGTTCGAGATGTTACGAGCGGAGTTTATCAGGCAAATAGAAGAAAGATATTGTAACCCTGTAGAGCGTCCAGTCATGGACGCGTCCTGGGAAAGCGGTTATGTGCCCAAGACTGGGCACTGTACAGGGCTGGATGGTGGAAACGGGAGCTGTACAGATTGTGGAAGCATCTAACGTTTTGCATCAGCAGCGCCGATGGGCGATGCCGGCAAAGTGACCGACCTGACATACGACGACACGGGACGACTCAACTGGACATACGTGAACGTCGGCGATTACGATTCAAGCGGTGAGGTGGGTATCCCCGACATCACAATGATTGCACAGTATTACCTTGCGAAAACAAACGACGGTATTGGCGACGATGCACTTGAAACATGGATTGACGGCGATAAAAGCGGCGAGGTTGGAATTAGCGATATTACACCTATCGCACAGGGGTATTTAAACACGGTCATGGGATATCGCATATTCACATCGAGTCAGCCGGACAGCGGATTTACGGTTGTCGGTCCTGTGGTTGAATTCGGGGACGCCGGCGTGTTTCCGAAGACGTTTAGTGAGATTGCGCCGACAAGTCTACAGCAATACATAGCCGTTATTCCAATTGCCAATGATTTAACACAAGGCGAAAGAAGCAACAATGCAACCATATTAAGTTACGATTATGAGTGGTTGTTTATGGTGTACATGGGTGCTGACAATGACCTCGCAGGAGCTGCAGCAGCGGATTTGCTTGAAATGGTTGATGTTGGATACACAGAACAAGTCATGATTTTGGCACAGTATGAAGTTTGGTCAGATGATGAAGATGGATTTAGGTACGATTATGTGGAGCGGATTGAATTAGATAAAGATGCCGATCCGAAGATGTCATTTCCGCGTGAAGGATTTAACAGCGCTAATCCTGCAAATTTAGCAGATTTTGTGCAGTGGTCATTGAATAATTACAGTGCGAGGTACAAGTGCCTTGTTCTCTGGGATCATGGTGCGTCATGGGAACCGGGAGGTTCTGGTGGACTGTCATTAACAAGACGTCCGAGCGGGATGTTAGTTGATTTTAGTTCAGATTACTATATGGGTGATGACTACGAAATAGCGCATGCATTGACTCCGTTTAACCTCGATATACTGGCTTTCGATGGTTGCAGTATGGCCAGTGTTGAATGCGCCGACGCTTATGCAAAGGCAGCGGATTATTTGATATTCAGTCAAATGCCGATATCAGGATATGGTTTTCCTTACGATGACCAGTTGGTTTGGTTAACAACCCATCCCGATGCAAAACCGGAATTTACAGCAATCAATCTTGCTTCAAAATATGCAGATTTTTACATTGACGCAGACGAAGTTTCTATGACCATTAGCGTACTGAAAACATCTAGATATCCAGCGGTTAAATCAGCGATAACAGCTTTTGCAAATCACTTCATTAATGCCAATATCGATACAGATATCGAAAACATGGTTAGAGTTGATACAGCTTTTGATATTACGGAATGGTATGAGAGTACAACAGGACTTTCGTTCGAAGAACCAAGAAATGGTGATATCAAGGATTTCGTTGATTGTTACAGTATCGTTGGAGCTGATGGACGATTTATGGATTTAGCTGATGATATCTATTTTGCGGTTGACAGCGCTATTGTTTATTCTTGTGCTTACGACTGCCCAAATGATCTGGAGTATTACGCTGAATTTGCGACCGGATTAAGCATTTGGATGCCGGATGCGGATGATTACAACTGGTATTGGGAGGATTACAATAAAGTACAATTTGCAGTCGATACTGGCTGGGCTGAAATGCTTTGTATACTTTATGGTGAATAATTACATCGGGACGCCGCCCGTCCGGGGTTGGTTGAGAGTCGGGTTGTGTACGCGTGGTACGGGTAGGTGAATGTAGCATAGGCTTCCAGCCTGTGTAGCACGGCAGTCCCTGATGGTGGTGTTCAATTAAGACGAACAAATCAAACACACCCACGCAGTGTCAGCGTCCCGCTGACCAACCGAAAGTAGCATTTGTTACCAACCTGTGTAGCGTGACTAGGACACAAGCGTGACGTTTATTTTACTTGAGGAGGACACACTTGGAGCACTGCAGTCCATGACGTGGACATGTCAGAATACGCAATACGCAAGCGCTGCTCACTCCTTGCTCGCGAAGCTCACGCCGTGAAATGAGCGCAGATAGGCGATTAGCGTGCCTCGATGAGCCGCTTCGTGCGCTATAAGCGAACCCATTACTCGCACGGGCGTTGCAGGTCCGTTTGCAAGCGCACTTTCGGGATATTTACCCTCGACAGCGAGTTTCTTTGCCTCTTCAAACTGTTTGAGCGTACCTTCGGTTGGTAAGTGCGCAGTCTCGATGTCCCAGTCCATAACTTCGTTCCATTTAGTGCGGATAACTGAAAGTTTCGCTTTGACATCGTCGAATGTGAAGTCGCGGTTGTGCGTCCACTGCCCCGAGCCGTCTTCGGGCCATTTCATGAAGTATTCCTTTTCGTCTTCTTCCAAGCCCAGCAACTGCAAATAGAACATATGCGCCGCATCAACTATGTGCGCCACTATTTCTTTAAGCGAGAACTGCCAACTTCCATCGGGTGACGGTGGATGCCAGTCGGCAATGTCGTCGGAAATCTTTGCAATTGCATTGTCCGTAAACTCAACGTTCCACTTGTACGCCGGAAACGCATTCCACAAGCTCAATTTCATCTCCGCAGTAGCTTCCATAATAAACTCCTCTTCCACAATCGACGGCGGGCGATAGGTTTACACGCCGCTATGCATAATACCCGTACTTCAACATATAACGATCTGTTTTGGGGTTGCAACAAGCGTTATTGTGTCTGTGAATTGCGTTTCTTTGTTCTTCCCGCTCGATCGTGATCAAGCTCTAAAATTACGCTTGACATTTCGACAGTGTCGGCGAGCGATTGCACACGCGAATCGAAATCTACGACATCTTCTAAGATCATTCGGTCGTAGTGTTTCTTCAAAGCGTCACGAACGGATGTCAATGCGATGATTGCCTTCGATTTTGTATCTTCTGTGAGCATTTCAGGCGGAATAGCAAGATAACCGTTAACAATCGAGCGCACTGGTGCGATAAACTGTTTCGTTAAACTTTCCGGCAGTTCGACGGTCAGTTTTTCGAGTTCGGTTTGCCAACGCTCAATCATGTTTCGTGCAACTGCGCAGATTTCTCTTAGAATACCCGCTATCTCTATTTCCTTGCCCTTCGTGAAACGCATTTCGGCGTGCTTCGACATCTCTTTGGGAATTGTGAACAGTTTTTCGAGCGTTCCGACTTCGCTTTTGGCAACACTTAAAGCCTCACGAATGTCTTTGTGCGTGTATTCAAAGTATGAGCGTTTCCAGTTTTTCTCTGTTTTTGCTCGGATACCCATGATGTTGACGTAGAAGAACCCTGCAAGCGCGAGCGCGAATCCGGGCCAGATTTGCCATGCGCTGCCCTCTGCCGCCGAAAAATAGATCACGAGCGCGGGTAAGGCAAAAATCAAGCCGGGCCAGTGAAAAAGATGCTTCCACTTGTAAACAAAAAAGCTCTGCATACTAGGTATCCGTTTGTAGTAATGACACGCACATAACGATACTCCATCCGTTCGCGTAATCTAAATGAAGCGATTAGACAACGCTAGACTTGTTTGTCGCTTTCGGTTGCCGCCGCCTGACCAAGCGTTTTCTCGGCGGGTTCCGTTGCGGTTTCAGGCGTCATACCCCACTCTGCCTTGAATTGTTCGAGGATTTCCTTAGCTTCGATTTCTTCAGCTTTACGTTTGATCTTGTAGTCGCCGCTGTCAGTTGTTGTCATCGCTACATCAAGGCGTGCATCCGCTTCGGCGGTTTTCTGTTTCATTTTGGTCATCATTTCGTCAAATGTGTAGTCAACATCGAACGCTTCAAACGTTTCAAACGCATTTGCGATTTCCTTCTTGTAATCAGCGAAACGCTTCTCGCCGACGGCTTGCTTGAACGCCTGTGTTTTCTTTTCAAGTTCGTGCATGTATTCCTGACGGAGTTCAAACGCTTGCTTGTACGCTTTGTCAGTCTGCTCAAGCTGCGCTTTGCTGCGCTCGGTCGCTTCCATTTTCTGTTTTAGGCGCATAGCATAATTCGCCGCTACATCCTCTTCGCCAGCCGCTAGAGCCGCCTGGATAGTCTGTCGAAGCGCTTTGATTTCGTTTTCGTATGTGTTAATTTCGTCCTGAAGGAGCTTAACGCCTCCCTTCATCTTGGCTAGACTTTCGTTCATTTTCGGGACTTTCATCCGCATGTCTTCGATAGTCTGCTTGAGAATCAGTTCGGGATCTTCGACCGCGCTCATCGCGCCGCCAAAAAGCGCCCTGAAGAAACGTGCAATTCTCTTCCAAAAGCCCATAACTCTAACCTCCGAGCGATCAGCAATAAAGATGGTGTAAATTCGGGAACGATTCCCTCTTACATAATACAACACGAACGCGTTTTCTGAAACGAATTGAAGCGCAAGCAAACTAAACGTGCCTCAACAACCGTCTTGAATATGATTAAGGCGTGTGTAAAAAAGTTCGGAAATGGGAATGGAATAAATCAGATTACGATACTAGCCAGCTTCGACAGGGTCGGTAGCGATTGCGCGCGGCTGCGGTGACTGGGCTTGCGAGATATATAAGCGAGTCGGGTGTACCCATTCTGCCTTTGAAGTTGCGATTGCTAGTCGCAAAGCAGATCATGGATTCATGAAGGAAGTGCAACACTCTTGGGCGTGAAGAAACAAGACAGGAAGTGTTGCACTGATACAATCAGAACAAACGCACCTTGTTGCACTTCATCCATAAATGCTGGTCTTCAATCAGAATCTGCGGGGAATGATACGCTTGGAGACTGATGTACTTGAGTGTAGTCAATGCGGAACATCGCCTGCTATACTCTGTCTTACTGTGTGAGCTTTACGGCTTACACATTAGATCTTGGAGCAGGCGATGACAGTTTCAATCGGTGGCGGTAACGAACACGGCAATGGCACGGACGACACAGACAACGCGGGCGTTTTTGACGAAGCGACAGTAGTTGCTAGCGATTCCGTTCTCGGTGCAACTGGAGATGACGAGCAGGCAACCGTAGTCGTCGAGGCGGACGAACAAGCGACGGTTATCGCTTCGCCTGATGCCGACAAGACTGTGATAACGCAGAGCATTTCGGGCGATGCAACGGTTGTGAGTGCGGCGGGGCAGCTTGTGGCAGGAATAGCGGTCGAGCAGTTTCAGCCGGTCGTCGAATTCGCTGTGAGCGCACACTTCCCATACGTTCTGGCGCGTCAGCAGATTGCCAATCACGCGCTTTTCGAGATTGCGAGCTATTTCAAAGGGCGCAATACGGCGCGTGCACCAGTCGCTCTAGCACTCGTGCTCGACAAAAGCGGGTCAATGGAAGGGCGCCCGATGGAGCAGCTTAAAATTGCCGTGAAGTATCTCGTTGACAAGCTCACACCTGCGGATCTCTTGACAATCGTGACATTTGGCGAGGAAAGCGAAGTCGTGATGCCGCTCCGTCGCGTTGTTAACACCGAGCTTATCAAAGAACACGTGGACAGAATCCGTCCGCGTGGGACGACGAACCTGTGGGCGGGAATGACGGACGCAGTGCGGGAACTTACCAGTTCGCATTCACCGCATCACCTGAAACGCGTGCTGCTCTTAACGGACGGCGAGGCGAACGAAGGCATAACTGATTATCAAAGCATCATTACCGAAGTGCGATCAAGGCGGCTTTCGGGCATTTCGTATTCGACACTCGGAATGGGAATTGAATACAACGAAGAGCTTATGATGGCGGTGGCGAAAAGTACAGGCGGAAACTATCACTTCATCGAGCATCCAGACGAGATTCCGAGAGTTTTTGAGCGCGAACTCGGCAGTTTGTTTGGAACAGTCGGCGGCGAGGCGAGATTGACGCTCAAACCGCGCAAGGGAGCTCGTGTGGCGCGTGTATTTGGTTTCGAGAGCGAGACACGCGACGGCACGATTACCGTGAATCTCCCAGCACTTGAAGCGGGTAAAACGCAGACTGTGCTTGTGGAGCTGATGATGGAGTCGCATCCGCCCGCAAGGTTCAAGAAACTGGACGCCGAATTGTCGTATTTACCGTTCGGGCAGACCGAGCGTAATTCGCAACGTGCGTCGGTAGTGTTTGAGTTCACGGTGGATAAAGACAAGGTTCGTTCGCACGAGAATGACGATGTGAGGCGCGCGCTTGCGATGCGCGATGTTGTTGCGCAATTGGCGCGTGCGTCGGAAATGGCTCGGACGGACTCCCAGACTGCAACTATGATTGTTAGCCAAGCGGAAACCCAGTTGCTCGATGCGGGTCGAAGCGAAGATGCGACGATTATCGCAAGTGTGAAGTCGAAGTTTGAACGAGGTCAGAACGACGCCGCAACGAAACTCTTGAGCGATGCGCGTTTCAAGCTCGACCAGGACAAGACGCAGATTCATCAAAGGTGAGCATAGTGCTGATACGAAGATTATCCGTTTTCGCATTGTATAACGAGGTGATGTATGAGTAACGCAAGTGACAATCTATTGACTGCCGAGAATATAGAACCATGCAAGTTCTGTGGTTCTCTAGCGATTGACGACGACGGATACTGCGCGGAATGCGGCATGCTGCGTTTAGGAGGTGAAACCATCAACATCGAGCCGGTTGCGCTTCCCTCCGGGGTGATTTTAGCGAAGCTTTCGATTCCAGATAAAGCCGACACAACAGACGGTTATCGATTAATCGAACTTCCGCAAGGCGAATACGTTGTTGGGCGCACTGACGCCGACATCGTTGTTAACGACCCGTACGTGAGCCGCTTGCATGCCAATTTGTGTGTTGTATCAGACGGAGTGACAGTGACTGATAGAGGCAGCACAAATGGAACATTTATAAACGGAGAGCGCTCAACCGCGAATGAAACCGTTGCGTTGAAGGAAGGCGACTCGCTTCGATTCGGGCAGACTGATGTCGTTTGGGAGTTTTTCGGGAAAGGCACACATGACTTTGATGATAGTACAACATTACCCAATGCTGAACCGCAGTTCGCTAGCGGATATGAGCACAAGAGCGGATCGGAGGTCGTTGACGACACCGTGAGCGCTAACGCAGCAACCGATGACACCGCGCCGTCAACAACTCTCACTTATCAAAGCGACGCGCCTGAATCGGATGAATCTGAAAGCTCGCACAATCGATCAAAATGGATGCTTATATGCGTAAACCGCGATTTGCCTGAATTCACACTTAGTTATGGCAAATCGGTCATCGGGCGGAAAGTCGGGAAAGCCGATATCGTAGTGACAGGCGACGGATTTATTAGCAGCGCGCACATTTGCATTGAAATAGACGAGGAAGAAGAAGGAGTTTATGTTACGGACTTGAGCAGCACAAACGGAACTTTCATAGAAAACGCTCAAATTGAACCATTACTCGCTGTCAAGCTCGATAACGGCGCACACATACGAATCGGTGAAACCGAATTTGAGCTTGCGACCATAGATCGCTCTTGATTAGTTTCGCTTAACTTTACGTCACGACTTTTTTTAGATTCTCTTCGTTTGTTCGTAAAGTGAATCAGTGCGTCGACAGTTTCGGATTTTCAACTATCACATCTGCTGGTTCAATTGCTAAATACCACACATTAAGTTAACAAGATGTATAAGGAAATCAATCTGTAAACCTAATGGTAATCAAAATGTGCAGTTCAAGTTCAAAGTCTAGGTTGTATGCCTATCAATAAACTCCGTCCACTTTGAAACAGCCAGAACTTGAGCGGAAAGAAGCGCCACAAGCGCAGCATGACGATTCATCCATTTACTCAATAGGAAATGCGCCAGACGGATAGACGATAGTCCGGCAGCGATTTGCGGACTAAACATGCCGATGCCGAAAAACGCAGCGCTCGGAATGTACTTCGTAAGGTGACGCTTAATATTCTGTTTCACTATACTCGACGGATTGCCGCGATTTTTCCACAGAAAGAAAGTCGATGATATAAGAAAAATCGAGAGCGAAAGATAAGGAATGTCTATGTTGTCTGCCCAGTCGGTCGAAAGAATGCCGTCAACGTCGGGAAGAAATTCGGTTGTCATTACAGTTACGTTGTCACTTAGATCGGCAGGAACATCTGTTATATCGGCGGGTAAAACGATATGAATATCGGGATTCTCTTTAAGCGCAGCACGAACGTATCCCCAATCTATCGTTGCCTTTACTTGAATTAGTTCGTGCAAATTGCCTTTGTCGTCGAAAATCCGTATATCAAAAGCGGGTTCATTAGTGAGTTCGGGAAGTTCAGCGTGATAACCTTCGGGCAGAACGCCTGAATTGAAATATTCCATTGCGCGATTCTCAAACATAATACCTTTCAACGATTGAACGGCACCCCGAATAGAGTTTGCCGAATCAGATTTTTCGCGCAAGAATTCGACAATGTCTGACGACGACATGCTGCCTTCAGGAAGATGGCGATATCTCTCGAACGCACG
>CAZRQJ010000050.1:8724-13536 GCA_964602075.1 uncultured Planctomycetia bacterium | reverse complement strand
TTGAGTTTCGCTCTGTTCATCCCGACGGCACTGTTCACTGGGTGCGCGGTAATGGCGATGTGGTCTGCGATGAAGAAGGCAAGCCGATATATATGGCTGGAACAGCGCGAGACATTACAGAACGAAAACTAGCTGAAGAAGAGAAAAGTGCCCTTGAAGATAAACTTGCTCAATCTCAACGGCTTGAAGCCGTTGGGTTGCTTGCAGGCGGAATCGCTCACGATTTTAACAATCTTTTGACTGGAATAATCGGCTATTGCGAACTGCTCAAGTCGGAATTCAAAGGCAACAAAGCGGCAACCGAAGACTTGCAGCAGATATTCAATGCTGCTCAAAGGGCTGCGGAACTCACTTCCGGGCTGCTTGCTTTCAGCCGCAAGCAGCTTATTAGCCCCCAAAACATAGATCTCAATCAGGTTATAAGCAAAATTGCTCGCTTACTTAGTAGGGTAATCGGCGAAACTATCAAACTAGACGTTATACCCGGACACAAATTAGGTACAACATACGCAGACCCCGGTCAGATTGAACATGTGATAATGAACCTTGCCGTAAACGCTAGAGATGCGATGCCCGATGGAGGAACCCTCACAATAGAGACTGAAAACGTGGTTATTAACGGTGAGTATGCAAAACTGCACCCATGGGCAATTCCGGGAAGATATGTGTTGATTACGATCACAGACACTGGTGTTGGGATCTCAAAGGAGAATATCGACAAGGTTTTTGATCCGTTTTTTACAACAAAAGAAACCGGCAAAGGAACAGGGCTGGGACTTTCGTCTGTTTATGGCGTCATAAAGCAACATAACGGAATGGTTAGCGTATATAGCGAAGTAGATAAAGGAACTACCTTTAAACTCTATCTACCCATAGTTGAACGTCCCGCTGTAAGCGTTGGTATGAAAATCGAATCACAAGTTCTCGGTGGTAATGAAAGGATTTTGATAGCGGAGGATGACGATCTCGTTCTAGATCTTGCGAGACGTTTGCTTGTTAAGTCAGGTTACAACGTTTTAACGGCACACAACGGATTAGAAGCTGTTCAAACATTTAAAGAAAGCAAAGACGTAATCGATTTAATCCTACTCGATATTGTTATGCCAGAACTCGGCGGTATGGAAGCCTACCAAATCATGTCAAAGCTCGCCCCAGAAAAAAAATTCTTGTTTTGCTCCGGTTATTCACCAGAAGCAGCGCCGCTTGAAGAGGTTGTGCGATCTGGTATTCAGATTGTTAACAAACCATTTAACCCAGATGAACTGCTCAAGACTATAAGGGAGTTACTTGACAAACCGTCGGAGCAGTAAGCTTTGTTCATCTATAACTATATCGCGATTTCGATCTCGAAAGTATAGCAGCCGCGAAAATCGAGCCACTGGAAGTCTGGTTGATTGGTGTCGAAACCGACAGAGGTTGCGGCAGAAAAGCAACGCGGTAATCTGCCTCGTTCGTTTCGCATTCCCTTTCCGGTAGATAGAATCTCTAACACTGCCTGCCCGCCATTCTGGAATAGTTCAATCTCTTCAATTAGTTCATTTATAGTTTTCGGGGCAGTTGGTTCAAAATATCTCACAAAACTGTCAAGTTCTTTGTAGTATGATTGCATCAGATACGGTGTCAAACCGCGATCGACAGGCATACGAGTCGCGCCGCCGCGGAGTTGAATACGCGCTTTGCCAACACTATATCCTTCTGGAATAGTTGATTCGATATAACACTGCCCTTCTCCACCGTCTGGGTATATCAGCTTGAAATCTACAGCATAGGAGTCGCCTATTTTCAGCTTAGCATGCGCTCCGCTTGTAACATTCGGTTGCCCGACAAAAGGCTTGAATGAGCCATCAATCAATGTCCCAAACTCGACATCGGCTATACGCGCTGTGCGTTCGGATGATGTAAATTCACACGTAACGTCAACCCACTCAAGAACAAGTTCGCTAAGTTCGTTCGACGTAAGCTTATAAGCGAGATTGCGAATGCGACTAATTATCTCGCTCCGCCAATCCCATTGGCTGTAGGAAGTATCTTCGATTGTTAACTGGCTGTCTATCCCGACAATTTTGAACTTAATCAGATAGTGAACTGTGCCTTCACCCCACTCGTCCGCCGTGCGCTCCAACATATATCCCACAGAGTTTGGCAACCAGTCACGATAGTGCCTTGCGCTTTTAACAATCTCAACGTTCGATTCGGCGGTAAACTTTGAATCCACGGAAGTCAGCGAAACATGAACCGGAAAGTAGTCTTCGTAAACCGTCAGCTTTCCAGCGCTTCCGCTGTTTCTATCTTCGTAAATCGTTCCAACAATGTCGCCACACTTAACTATGCTGTAGTTCTCCTGAAGTTGCGTATGTGTCGTGTAAACGTGTGTGCGCGCGATTGGCAACCTAACGCTCCCATGCGCTCCGTCGATAGCATGAGCGAACGCGATAAACCGACCAATTGAATCTACATACGTCAACGTCCCGTTCAATGTGGCTTCCATATCTCCGCGCACGAGTGGAATCGACACCATAGCACCGGGTATGAATTGCGAATAACGAATCGGATTGCCTATTGGAAAATACGACTCACTGAAAGGCGGTGTAGTATGCAAGGATGGAAACTCCGCTCCACGCGTCCCGAATGTGGGCATCAACCAGCTTTCATTCGCTGTCGAGTTCACACTAACTACATCTTCGTTCGCATATTGATTAAAGGCATCCGACCAATTACTCGGAGGATTAGAAACTTCGTCAATGACGCAATAGTTCGATGAAGCCGGATCGAATACTGTCACCACTCCACCACATCTGACCATAGCTAGCGTTGTTTTATCGCTTTTAAGCTTTTGTAGCTCGGTTGGCGAGTCAGCAATTGCGATTGATGATATTTCTATTCCTTCGACTGTCACGGATTTATCAAGTACATAAATTTCGACGTCGGATTGCGTTACTTTGGCGCATTCACTTAAAGAAATTGTTTGCATTACTTCATCGCTTTCCATATCAACGGGTTCGATAGTACTTATTGACTTCATCGACGGCATGTCGAACAACGTCATCATTTCTTCGATACTAACGATAGTTACGAAATTCTTCGCTCCCCACGCTGGTGTGCTTTCTATTGCTCCCGCCAGCCGTCCATCTAAATAAACCGGAGCACCGGAAAAACCTGTCGAAATCCCACGGCTGATTTCGAGCGAGCCACCGCTGACAACTGCCAGCATCCGCCTAAAATACCCTTTTGTCTGGTGGCGTCTGCCGTAAACACCGATAATTTCCACGTCGAACTGCTCGATTTTGTCACCATAAAACTGCGCGAGCGCATAGCCTTTCATTCCGGGTGCGATTTCGTTTGCGGATATGAATTCAGAATCGAGCGCCGATGCAACAACGGGTGTGATCATCGGAATAATAATCACAAACAACGCAACCAGAACGAATGAAAACGACAATAGATACCGCATACAAAGTCTCCTTGACGGTGGGCGGTCTAATATATCAGATATCGTTGATTATCGTTTTTCTTTTAGTATTTCTTTAATTCGCACTCATAAGAAACCTAGCTCATTCGGTTCAGATATTAATATGAACGAGAAAATAATATATGCCTCACTGCTTCAACATCAACCAACTCATCTACATAGTCTTGCAATTAGCTCATCGGTAACCTGTGTATCTGCTGTTTTAGCAGTAGCTGAATAGGTAGTACCTTCGATTGTAACACTCCATACTTCTCCAACGGCATGTGCCAATCCATAAAAACAGCCATACGCTTCAGGTATTGGTACATTTACCCATGTTCTAGCTCTCCATTTAGGATCGAGCTCATACGGATAGCTTCCCGGCGTAGAAATCATAACCATCGGCATTCCCTCGTCGGATAAATAACCCCAATACCCGAGGTTTGTAGTTAGTTCGCCAGTTCTGCTCCATTTACCAGAAAGCTTAAATTCGTAATCATATGAGATTTGAGCGGATGGATCGAACGGTACATCCGCAATTAGCCCACAATGTCCGTTCTGAAAAATCCATATTTCGCCAGGGATATATTCTTGAGCAAAAATAGTCATTACTCCCGGTTTTGTGACCTTGTACCACTTTTCGGGTCCGTTTATTTCTGGGTATTCAACTCCATCCTCCAGAGGATAATTGATTGTCAACAGTTTCAACATACCACCTTGGCTGCTAATACAGGACAACCATGAAACTTTATTCTTTGCATAACTCCAGAATCCATAATCTTTCAACTCGCCATTCAACCATCTTTCCCATATTAGAACTCCACCAGATTCGCAGCAGTCATCTAATGATTGCTGCGACAAATCTTGTTCGGAAGAATGCGCACATTTTGAGAAGCATGGGTGCAGAATAAGAAGTAGCAAACAGGATAGTGTAATAACAATCCGTGTAAACATCATTCTCCAGAACCTCCCAATGTGTTAAGACTCATACAATGAACATGTAGAGCTATAGTGTAGTTCTCCCATATCGTAATTACAGGTACCTTCGCAAGGTTTAGGACCTTGATCATGTCTGATTTTGCAACCTGGCTGATCAATAATACAATAACAATGACCAGACGATTTTGCTGGTAAATTACCCCAATCTCCACCAGTAACTGATATCCAAAGGTCTTCACCTTCAATTATATAATGAGCCCATCCGTAGGTATTCATTTGACTGGCGTAAACGAAAACCACTTCTGTTCCAAAACCCTCACTTGTAAGAGTTATTGTCCCGATCGGATCTTCAGCAAAGCTTGGACAGTCACAAGCGATTATAACCAAAGCGACAATCACAACGATTATAAAAAGTCTCATTGCCA
>CAZRQJ010000050.1:0-8714 GCA_964602075.1 uncultured Planctomycetia bacterium | reverse complement strand
TGTCTCTTATATAACAAAAAAAAAAAAACAGTCAATATATATATTTGTATAGCTATTTGAAAGAGTTATTGTTTAGTAAGAGATATATCTATTACTGAAGACTATGTGGAAATTGGCAATCCAAATTGAAATGCTATTCACAAACGTATTATCGATTTCTCTTGGCAATAATGCGCAAATCGTAAGTACACTAGTTAGCGTACTATAGCTAAAAAACAAGCGGGAAACGGGGATCGAACCCGCAACATTCAGCTTGGGAAGCTGACGCTCTACCATTGAGCTATTCCCGCAGACAACTGATTCTATCCCGACTGACGATTAGCGTCAAGCCGATTATACGCCGTTAATTCGACATATGTAATTAATATCGCAATCCAATAACTCCAACCTCAAAACATCATATGCTGCGTAATGATTACGACTATCGCAAGAACAATTGTCACTAAAACATTAAACAGAACAACAAACTCCAGACACCCGATCATATCACCTGTTCTGTTAATTTTATGGGTGCTTTTTTTTAATAGAAACCGAATCTCGAATGGAAGAAGTATAACCTCGATAACGAGGAAAAACACAAGAAAATACCGGGCTATAAAATCCAGAATCGCCACTCGTCTATTATAAACCCGAACTGCCGGGTTAGGTTCCAACTAATCCAGTTTTGGAAGACGCTTTAGGAATCGCAGCCTGAACCCTATGCTGATAATCTCACAAAGCATCTTTGATGCATCACGCAAGAAATTCACTTTACTTTCGCGACTGTCAACCCAGATAACAGGGACTTCTTTGTATTTTAACCCGAGGAGACTTGCAAGCGCAAGAAGTTCCAGATCGAAGCTCCATCCCCAAACGCGTTGCCTGCCGAATATCTCTTTGGCGGCATTCGCGGTAAAAAGCTTGAAGCCACATTGTGTATCGCGCACATCACGGATAATCAAAAGACGAGTGATGTTTCGCATAATTTGTCCCGCAATTCGCCGGTGGATCGGTTGCGAAACCTTTACATCGCTCTCGGAAAGCGCTCGCGAACCAAATACAACATCATATCCTTGTTCAGCCCAAAATAGTAGTTTTTTCACTTCATCAATTGGAGTCGATAGATCAACATCCGTGAATAACCTAAGGCTGCCTTTAGCTTCAAGCATTCCAAGATTTACCGCTGCCCCTTTGCCTTTTCTCCCAGTTGGAGTTGTTAGTAGTTTGATGATACTGGTAGAACTAGATTCAATGAACGCATTAACTTTTTGGGCTGTATCGTCCCTTGAGTGATCGTCAACGATAATAACTTCAATTGAGCGCTTTTCGCTCTGCACAAAAGTGTATAACAAGGCAAGACACTCGTCGATTCGATTCGACTCGTTGTACGCTGGTAAGACAATTGACAAACTGACATCGTATTGTGGCACGTTGTCATTTTACTTACTCTACTGTTTATAAACCACATTTTGAGCGATTTACGGGAAGATAACAATTACATCTAGTGATTGCTTAGAAAAAACTCACCGTTAAAAAAAATCAGTCGCGGATGCGAAAAGCTTCAATAACGTAACATCGCTATTGTATTTACTAGTTTCACACAATAAATTTCCTATTCTAAGAACCCGCATCCAATTGAGATTACATAATTGAACTTTCAGCTGATGGATTCCAGTTATGAATAGGGATTTACGGTCATAAAGATAGATTCATGCAAACGTATAGACTCGATATAGATTACTGGCTAAGCCAACAAACTCTCAACCTTTAATGGGCAAAATGGCAGGCTACCTCCGTCCGATCGCGCCTAATACTACGACTTTAATCAAGCGTCCATGCTACAATTGTTTTGTGGGCATAATTCTTATAGTTCTCGTTCTCGTTATGGGTTTTCTGCTTTACAGGAAGCTCATTCCGGCGATACTTGCATTGCCGCTATTTGCGCTTCTTATTGCGCTAGTAGCGCTTACACCTTCTGCATTTGACGCAGCGGGTGAAGCGTCGCTTGGGGCAGCGAACGGTTCATTACCGGAAGGAACACCTTCATTTGCATCGCCAACGATTGCTGCATTCGCGGCGTACCTCAAGGCGTATTCGCCAGTACTTGATGTTGTCGTCGGACAGGGAATGGCGATGCTAGCGGGGGCGTTTCTCGCTGTAATCATCGGTGCGATTCTTGCAGCACATATTCGCGCAAACGGCGTCGCGGAGCAGATTGTCAGGTTCGCTGCGGAATTCGGCGGCGATTCGCCATTGACGCTCACACTCATTCTCACGCTTGTAACCGCAATTCTATTCACTACACTCGGCGGACTCGGCGCAGTAATTATGGTTGCGACACTCACGCTGCCAGTGCTTCGGTCCGTTGGCGTGTCTGGTAAGACGGCGGCAGTATCGTTTCTACTAGCTTTATCGCTGGGCGGAACGCTCAATCCAGTCAACTGGCAGGTTTACAAAGACATTCTCGGACTCGAGCAGCAAGAAATAATCAAGTTTGCAATCACAATGTTCGGTATTTTCGCCGCAGTCACAGCGCTTTATATCGCCGTAAAACTTGCAAAGAATACTCGAACGAAAATCATGACTGTTGGCGTTGCGATAGCGGCTCTAGCTATTGTAGCGTTTGTCGGAATACTCGGTTATTCAGCGGTCGTATTGCCTATTGTTGGAACTGTATTCCTTGTATTGATAACTGTTTCGCTAATCGTTCTTTGGCTCGGAGCGATATTCAATCTGTTCACTAGAGTCACAAGTTCCGCTAAGCCTCCACTCTTTGCATATTTTGCAATCATCGTTCCCCTTTTCCATATTCTGGGGGATACGCTAGCAAGAGCTCTTATCCCCGCGTATGCGGCGTTAGGCGTGACTATGCCGTTCCTTGCGGCTTTGATGCTTGGGGTTGTTTATTCATTCATTGCATCGTTCAAACGTAACCGTGCAAACGTCGATATGCTTATGCGTGCGATGTTTGAAGGATTTAAGGATGCCGCACCTGCCGTGTTACTCATGATTGGAATCGGTATGCTGCTCAAGGCGACGATGCTTCCCGATACGGCATCGGCTGTGTCCCCTATTCTTGAGTTCGCCCTACCCCGCAGTCCCGTTCCATATATACTCGTATTCACGATTCTAGCACCGCTATCGCTCTATCGCGGACCGCTCAACCTATGGGGGATGGGTAGTGGAATCGTGGGTATCGTACTCGGCGCAGGCGTTCTGTCCGCACAGCACATTATGGGTGCTTTTTTCAGCGTCGGAATGATGCAAGGTGTCTGCGATCCGACAAATACTCACAACGTGTGGGTTGGTAACAACGAAGGCATCGAAGTTGTTGACTTGACAAAAGAGAGCATTCTTTGGGTGTGGATAGCCGTGCTCGCAGGACTTACTGCAGCAACTTTTATATTCTCATGGTGATTATCTGAAAAACTATGGACGACGACAATTCTGGTTTTACTATTCTTCACATACCACATTCGTCGCGAGTTATTCCAGACAGTGTACGTGCTGGAATAATGCTATCGGATGAAGAACTTGAATGTGAACTGCTTCGCTTAACAGACGCATATACTGATGAAATTTTCGGTTTCGATTCGCACTCGATTGTAGCACAAAGCATCGTTTTCGGAGTCAACAGGCTTGTTGTAGATCCGGAGCGCTTCCTGAACGACGATTACGAACCAATGTCCGGATTCGGTATGGGAGCGATATACACGAAGACAGCTGATGGCAGAACGCTTCGCACGATTGAAGGCGATTTTCGTGAAAAACTAATTGAAAGCTATTACAAACCACATCATGGCGCACTTACAAAAGCTGTTGATGAAGCCGTAAATCGACATGGTTTCTGCTTCATTCTCGACTGCCACAGCTTTCCATCGAGACCATTGCCATGCGAGATTGACCAGTCGCACGACCGTCCGGATATCTGCATCGGTACCGATGATTTCCATACTCCGACTGGAATTCCTGACATTGCGATGCGGTTGTTTGGTGATGCAGGCTATAAAACGGACTTAAACAAACCTTATCAAGGAGCGCTTGTGCCGATGGACTATTTCGGGAATGACAAGCGCGTGTTAGCGCTCATGATTGAGATTAACCGATCGCTTTACATGGACGAGAAATCTGGGGATAAGCTACCTACATTCAACGCGTTTGCATATTCAGTCAAGCGACTTGTTTCAGAGTTGGTTTCAGAGGTCAAACAGTATTGGATGGTTGTTTTAGCGTCGGTTGAACAACGTGATGAGTTGTGAAAAAACTATTGTTACAAAACCGTCATTATACTGATTGTCGTAGTTGGCATCAATTTCCTAACACCGCGGGATTTTATCCAGCGGGTAGAGCATGACGAAAATCTGAAACAAATATAATCTATTTCAAGGATTTGATAGCCAGGTTACGTGCTGCAAAGGGCACAAATCAGCGAAAAGCGTTGAAGGACATCCTTGCAATTTTAGTTTCACGGGTTTACATAACGAAGGACGAATGCAGGTGGAGATTAGAGTTTTGCCCAAGCTTGGATCAATGTTTAAGCCTTGGTATGTAATAGGGGACAATAAGCTCCCCCGAGCGGATTCGAACCACTAACACACTGGTTAACAGCCAGCTGCTCTGCCGTTGAGCTACGGGGGAATAGAAAGAATATTTTATCATATTGTGTTCATTTCGTCAATATTTCATGTTTTTTTAGTGAAGTTGTTCAGTACGTTTGGTTAACTTTTTGTTAAACGCTTAACCTGAAAGTTGTTCTACGACTACTTAATGTTATCTCCTTCAAAACGCAAAACACGCAAAAAGTGTAAAACAGAGTAACTCGGTATTGATGTCAAGTACATAGTTAGAACATTAGCACCATTCACACTTTTCAGGTAAAGCGCTCACAAAGAAAGGAGACGTTGAACAGCAGGAAAAGTACATACTGGTTAGAGTCTGCGCTTTTTGTTTCAGCTCACTCATCGAGGCGTATAACAAAGGAGGTTTGCAGCTGGAAACCTGCGTTACACATCTTCCGTTTTATCGGGTTCGACCCTATCTTCATCTGGCGGTGGAAATGTGCGGCCTTCGCGTTTGCATGTCAAGTATGTATCAATAGCTCTAGCCGCTTTCTTTCCGTGACCGACAGCCATTATTACCGTAGATGCACCGACAGCTACGTCGCCACCCGCGAACATTCCTTCAATATTCGTGGTCATCCATTTGTCATCAACGTTGACAGTGCCCCACTTTGATACGTCCAGACCGTCGATACTGCGCATTAACACTGGATTTGGGCGCTGACCGACTGCGACGACTACTGTATCGCACTCAATGACAAACTCGCTGCCATCAACAGGAACCGGGCGACGACGACCTGAAGCGTCTGGTTCCCCAAGTTCACACCGAAGACACTTAAGTCCCGTAACCCAGTTGTTTTCGTCGTGCAACACTTCAACCGGTTGTGTAAGGAAATTAAAAACTACGCCCTCTTCCTCTGCATGGTGAATCTCTTCGATTCGCGCAGGCGCTTCTTCTCGACTGCGACGATAGACAATATAAACTTTTTCAACACCGGGTAATCGAAGACTAACTCGACTCGCGTCCATCGCCGTATTACCTGCACCAACAACGCATACGCGTCTACCGGCGAATACCGGTGTTTCATATTCCGGGAAGTCGTACGCACGCATAAGAATGACGCGAGTCAGGTATTCATTTGCACTGTACACGCCGTTCGCATTTTCACCAGGCACACGCATGAATGTCGGCAAGCCTGCGCCTGTCCCGATGAAAAACGCCTTGAAACCTTTCTCTTTAAGTTTATCAATAGTTATGGTTTTGCCAACGACAACATTCGTCTCTATCTTCACTCCCAGTTTTCGAATATAATCGAGTTCCGCTTCAACAATCGTCTTCGGCAAACGAAATGCTGGGATGCCATACACAAGAACTCCTCCCGCCTTGTGAAGCGCTTCGAAAATCGTTACTTCGTAACCAAGTTTAACTAGATCGCCCGCTGCAGCAACGCCAGCCGGACCGCTTCCGATAATTGCGATCTTTTCCTTTGTCGGAGTGACAGTTTCTACTTTGGCAAGCACTTCTTCGTTTTGCGCTAGCGCGTATTCCGCTGCAAACTGCTCAAGGCGACCTATCGCAACGGATTCGCCTTTGACTGTAAGTATACACACTTGCTCGCACTGAAGTTCCTGCGGACAAACGCGACCGCAGACTGCGGGTAAAGCGTTGTCTTCTTTCAAAATCGAATTAGCCTTCAAAAAATCTCCATCGGCAATCGCCTGAATGAACTGAGGAATCTTAACTTCCGCAGGGCATTGATCAACGCATTTTGGGTTCTTACATTGAATGCAGCGTTCAGCTTCGATTATTGCCGTTTCAGGCGAATAGCCAAGAACTACGCTGTCAAAGTTGCGAACGCGTTCATCTGGTGTCTGTTCAGGCATAGGATTGCGCGGTACTTTAACGCGTTTCTTTTTCGCCTGGGGTTCAGATTCCGTATCGTCAGAAATAATTATGTTTTTAACCACGTCCTCAGACATGATTCCTCCATTGCCGCCGAGTTGGCGCAGACGATTATTTGACGACAAACTCAAACAAACGATCAGGAGAAAGTGAAATTGAATTCGAAGTCAGTCTGTGATGTTAACCGCGTCGCGGTAAATCGTCAATCAAACTCTCTAGATTCACAAATATGAAGCTGAAAACAATCCTTAATAGCATTGATATGAACATCATCCTTCAGCGCTCTACAATCCGGAGGATATATCGACTTTGCTGAAAAATGCATTTGCGATTAAGCCTGCTATCGGAGGAAAAATGAATGTACAAGCTAGACGAACTAATGTCAACCGCCAGCCGAGAATACCAACCTCCATAGGAATGCGTGCGAACGCTAACAAAGACCAACCCGTTAGATAGGCAACCATTACGCCAACTCCCGCGCCTGCTTTAACCAAACCAATCGCGAGAGGTAAGCATACATACGGTCCTCCGGGCGAAATGCCTCCGGCGAGCGTTCCTATCAAAATCCCTCTGAAACCGGACTCTGATCCAATCCATTTCTGAACAATTTGCGGAGGCAGCATCGCTGGCACGAGCCCCGCTACTAGAAAGGCGAATATCAACAGTGGTGCGGTAGTTAACAGCATTTTCCAGCCAGCTTGCAAACCGATTACATGTGATCCATCGCTCCTGTTGAATGCATAGACGAACAAAATAATGGCGATTCCAGCCATCAACAACGTCGGAACAAGCATGTTCGACACTCTCCGGTTTTTAATTTTACATCCATCACTCATGGGAACTCCTAGATAAAACAGGATAAGGTGCGAGTCCGTTTGAATAACAGCCATCAACCCGCTGGACCTCGGTCTTCATCGATAATCATACCTTGTTTCAGAGCGAGGTTTGAACCTTCTTTGACTAAATGTCGAACATCGTTAAAAGAAATCAACATCGGGTATCTCAACTTGAAGCTGATTTGGGCGACGGCAGCATTGGCAAGCAATAAACACTCGATACCAATTGGTTCATGCTCTAGGAGGTGCAACATTAGGTAATTTAGTGGAAGTCCATGGCTTACGATAGCGATGGCGACGCTTCGGTCAAATGTGTATTCTTCGATACGGAAACGATTTCGGAGCGTATTAACAAATATGCGCGTCCTTTCTATTACATCACGATTAGTCTCTCCTCCGCCAGGAAAGGGAATATCCGGATTTCGCGGAACCGCTTTGAAAAAATCTAAATACTTGTCGCGAATGTCTTGCCATTCAGCTCCATTTAGGGAGCCTGCGTTCACATCGCTAATCAAACCGTCAACAAGAATAGGTTTGCCTGTTGCGCTGCTTAAGGATTCAGCGGTTTTTAGCGCTCGTTTTAACGGGCTAGAATATATATGAGTAATAGATTGGACGAAACTTGCTTTCCCTAAAGCGTTCGCTTGTTCTATTCCAAACTCTGTAAGCTCCCAATTGTATGTGCCACCGCCGCGTCTAAGGCGATTTCCTTCGCTTTCCGCGTGCCTGATTAGAAATATTTCCATAAAGTATCAACCTCGAAGCGCAATATTAACATTTACAAATTTTCATTATCATCATTCATCAGAAGTGTAATTGTAAGTTTCTTGTGAATAACGGAAATCTGTATTAGAGAAACAGATTGTTGTTTTGTACGACTTTCCAAAAGCTTCTCTGTTGATTGCATACCTAATTGGTATATATTTCACTTCATTTGAGGTATTACCTTAATATAGTCGCTTATCAAGCCTTGTGATTGATTCTGTTGATAGATTAGTGAAAAAAGTCGCCTGCATAATGCTGTCGTCGATTTACACAATAATGGAATAATTTGAGTGGTTGTTTGGAGATCAGATGCCTGTTAGAATGGAATTATTAGTTAGACCAACTTGCGACGCCGATCGTGATGTTTCTGTACTCACGAAAGTTGCAACAGAATTTGGCGTCAAAATACGCGTAATTGACCTATGGAAGTTGAGCGATGAAGACGTCGATTCATTACCCTCATACATGTCTAGTCTAATCAGACCTGCCCGTGAAGGCACTATCGGTCTTCTTGACCACGGTTGGCTTTTTGTTAACGGGATGCCTGTAAAGGCCGATTGGCATAATACGACACAGCTCGAATACATAAAGGATCAGTTAAAGATCCTTACACAGTTTGGACTGAACCCCTAAAACTGGACAGAATTGGAGTAAAAACATACAGTAGTCATT
>CAZRQJ010000049.1:0-13573 GCA_964602075.1 uncultured Planctomycetia bacterium | reverse complement strand
AACGATTTATCTGCTTGCGATCAAGCTTGCGGAAATACGAGGAACAATCGACGACAATCAGTTTCAAGGGTATTTGCGCGAGCTCCGCTCTCTCCCTCGCAAACTCACGGAAGTTATAAAACGGGAGGACGAACTTAAACGCTGGGCGAAATTCTTTTACAAAAAGCACAATTTCCTCTTTATAGGCCGCGGCGTAAACTACCCCGTCGCGCTTGAAGGCGCGTTGAAGCTCAAAGAAATCAGCTATATTCACGCGGAAGGCTATCCGTCGGGTGAAATGAAACATGGTCCGATTGCGCTTATCGACGACGAGTTCCCGACCGTTATTGTTGCGCCGCACAGCGCGACTTTCGATAAAGTCAAAGCTAACATGGAAGAAATTATGGCACGCAGCGGCGACGTGCTCGTCATTACGAATCGTCACAACGAATTCAAGAGATATACTCCTTTTATTTTCGAGATTCCGGAGGTGGACGAGTTATTCAGTCCGATTCTTACGACTGCTCCGCTTCAACTTTTTGCATACTATATGGCACTCAAACGGAACTGCTCGATAGATCAGCCGCGCAATTTAGCGAAAAGCGTCGTTGTAGAGTAACGGAATCGCAATATTTACATGATTTCAGATGCGGCAACACTCGATTTATATCACAGTTGATATTCTGATACAACTGGAGTAAACTTCTTGTATGGATAATATCAAGGCAACATCTCCGTGGTTGTTCTATATCGCTCAACTCGCAATGAGCGGTGTAGTGATGCTTGCGTGTATGACGCTTGTAACACTCGGACGGTTGATTGAACCTGTTGTTATGGTTATATTTTTCGTTTCGCTCATTGCAAGTTTTTTGGTTACGGCGAAACTGCTGTACGAATCGATCGACGAAGGTTTCAACGTCGGAATTCTCTTACTGGCAACTGCGCTCGGATTGGCTATAGGTTGGTTCGCTGCGGCTCCCGTTGCGGGACCTTACTCGCTTACCAAGATGGAACACGAAAACGTCCGCAACCTTGAAATGATCCACGATTCCATCTCGCTTTATAAAATCAAGACTGGTGGATACCCGCCGTTTTTAACAGGCGGGTCTGCGGTAGGCGATCCGAAAAGCGCTCTTGATCCAATGATCCGTGAGGGGGTTCTAGAATCCTATCCCATTAATCCGTTTGGCGCACAAGAAAACATCGTTACATGGCCTATCGGATTCCTTACAAAGCTTGTTCATCCGGACAAGCGCCCGTGCTATGTCGGTGCAGACTTCCTGCGTGGTTTACAAGATGAGCTTGGCGACCCTTTGGTAGTTTCCAAAGGACAGATGTCGCGATTCGGTCTCGGGACAAGCGCACGCGATGTAATCGTCGGCTGTGTGCTTGCTGATCGTAACTTCAAACCTAGCAAGTTCGGATATGCTGCTTGGGGCGGCGGGGACGGAATAGGCAAAAAGAAACTGCCTTGGATTCCCGGTATGTTTTTCTATAAAACTTGGCGAAATCAAGGCGAACCCGAACTTCACTATATCGTGGGTATTTACGGCTCGTTCTTTCAAATGGGGTACGACATTTTCGGTAAATCACCGGAAGGCTCGGTACTCGCCAGTGATGAATCGGGAAACGGATGCCCGTTCAGAGTTGACGACAAGGGCCGAGTTAAGGTTGGAAATCCAGACGGAAAGCCTGACGGCGTTGTCGCGGTATTCACTGACGAAGGACAATGGACACCGAAAGGAATTGTGTCTGATAAGTCTATAAAGCTCGAAGTCCCTGAAACAGATTCAGAAGAATCAGACGAAAAGAGCGGCGAATCTGAATCGGACGACGGCAAAGTTGAAGACAGCGCGTGGATAAAATAAGCGACTCTCTTGGTTCTATACTATTAGCTGGCGCAAGCGGATTTCTCGGTCGTTCACTTACAAATCAGTTTATTCACAAGGGCTTTAAAGTTGTTTCTCTATCTAGAAGTGAAAGCTCATCATTAACATCACCTACTGTATCTTGGAATCCATCCAACAAACAAATTGACATTGATGGAATTTGTGAAATGTCACCAAACGGATTCACAGCTGTAATCAATCTTGCGGGTGAGAATTTAGGTTCAAAACGCTGGAGTAACGAAAGAATGAGAGATTTGCGAGAAAGTAGGATCAATTCTACAAGGCTGCTCGCAAGTAATATCGACAATGGGTCAATCAAGACTCGTCTATTTCTAAGCGCGTCAGCGACCGGATACTATGGAGACAGAGGAGATGAAATTCTAACTGAAGACTCAAAGAACGGTAAAGGATATCTCGCAGAGTTATGCCGTGATTGGGAAAATTCCGCTGAACTCAAAACCGACGGCAATGTTCGCTTAGTATTTCTACGTACCGGTCTTGTTCTTGATGCGCGTGAAGGTGCATTGGCGCGAATGTTGCCGATTTTCAAAATGGGTATTGGCGGTAAACTCGGAAGCGGAAATCACTTTTATCCTTGGATTACACTGACTGATTTTTTAAGAGCTGTCCTCTTTGTTCTCGAAAATTCATTCGATGCTTCGCCGATATGTGGCGCGGTAAACCTTGTATCTCCAAATCCGGTGCAGAATTCCAAATTCACAGATGCTCTAGCCAGTGCGCTTAAACGCCCTGCGGTCATGCCTGTTCCACGATTCGTATTGAATATCGCGCTAGGGCAAATTGCAAATGAAGCCCTTCTTACAAGTCAACGAGCTATTCCGAAGAAACTTCTGGATTCAGGATTTGAATTCAAAGACACAGACATTGATGAAGCTATGAAAGCAATACTTATTGGCTGATAATCGATCACGACCTATTTTTCTTCAGGAAACTCACGTGGCAGTGCATCATCAAAAACAAAGGTTTGAACTATTTCTCTTGTAACAGGATCTATAACGTCAACTTGGGAGTTCGTTTGTCGAAATAGTTTTGCGTATTTACATCCAACTAGTCCAGTTATAAGCATTAGGATTGACGCATTCGTTCCCTGGTGTGCGACAACTAGCACATACTTGTTCTTTGCATCTTCGAGCCATTCTTCGACCAACAAATAAAGACGCGCCATAACATGGAAAAGCGATTCACCATTTGGCGGCGCAACGAGTCCCGCGTGCTGTCTCCAATCGTCGTACTTGTCGCCCAGCTCGGCGCGTATCGACTCTTCGTAACGCCCTTCCCAGTCGCCAAGCCCTGCTTCGCCAAGCTCTTCGTATGTCTCAATTTGAACAACTTCCATACCGGTAATTATCGACGCGGATTCGACGGCGCGAATACGCGGCGACGAAATGACACGGTCGAATTTGATGTCTTTCAGTCCTTCTTTTACCGCGTGAGCTTGCTCGCGTCCCTTCTCGTTGAGCTTTATGTCAGTCGCGCCTTGATAGCGGCGATATAGATTCCAATCTGTTTGACCGTGACGAGTTATGTAAAGCATGACGTTGGATTATATAGACGCTTACGAATTGCGGCAAGCGAATTTGACGATGCTAACTTGTAGTTTCATTTATCAAGCCAAGTTTGTCTTTGACTATGATAATACGATTGAGTGAAGCGATCGTTCTTGTAACATCTTCGTCAGAGTAGTTTGCTGCGATGAATTTCACTATATCAGGTATCTGCGATTCCAGCCCGGGATCGAGGATCACCATATCACAGCCGGCTCGCAGAGCGCTAAGTGTACGCTCCGGAAGCGTTCCGCTCAATGCCGACATGCCCAGCGCATCCGAAACAACGATTCCTTTATATTCCAACTCGCCTCTTAGCAGCCCTCCGATTATTTTCTCGCTCAAGGACGCGGGATTCTCCGAGTCGAGTTCGGTATACAACACATGCGAAACCATAACGAAATCTATTCCGTTTTTTGCGTTCTCGATAACGAATTGGAACGGAGCGACATGCGTCGCCATAATTTCTTCTTTCGCAGCGTTCGTGTAAGGCAATTCTTTATGGCTATCCTGCGACACCATTCCATGACCGGGAAAGTGCTTGAGCACCGCAAGTACGCCTTCGTATTGAAGCCCGTTTACAAATTCCAAACCAAGTTCGCCTACAAGTTTCGGATCATCGCCGTAAGACCGTCCGAGCGCGCCGATGATCTCACCTTCAGCATCAGTTGCTACGTCAAGAACCGGGGCAAAATTGATGTGTATGCCGCACTTGCGAAGAACAGCTCCGAAAGTCAATCCTTCTTCGGCAGCAATCGCGAACGCGATCGCTCCACGCTTTGCAATCTCTCGATTCGTCGGATAGATTTTTATGCCTTCCGAAATGCGCGCTATCTTTCCGCCTTCTTGATCGATTGTGAAAAACGGCATCATAACGGAATTATCGGTAGCATGATTAAACGCTTCAACGTTTTTTTTGAAATTTTCAGGCGACGGACCGTGCTTGGCATTCAGTAGTACGCCGCCTGTGCGATTACTTTTGAAGGCTTCTATTCCATTTTCAGAAGGCGGAAAGTAAGAGATTATCTGCTCAAGTATCAATTTGTCGATTGTAAGTTCATTTAGTCCCAAGCTAATTACGTCAGGTGGCGGCGGAGGCGGAGTTGCCTTCGAATCAACATACGGCTCGTTGTTTTTCTCCGCATCGGATTGATTGCACCCAAGCGTTGCCGCGCTCGTAAACATCATTGTCAAGGACAAAGCTATCAGCAACAAGTTATGCTTGAATCCGATGAAACCAAACACATTACACTTCCGTCACTCTTTCAATTCTGTCAATTCTAAATGTCTTTATAAACCCGGCGTTAAAACAGAAAGCTTCGAGGTAGAGCTGTCCGTCGGCTCCATAAATGCCTTGAGGTTGAACCTTGCGAGGATTCCATAGCCCTCTACCGCCTGTGTACCAAATCAAAACCTCTTTCTGATTATGAATCGCTTCGTGAACCATCCATAGATTTTTCGGTATATCAAAACCCATTTCGCCTTCTGGAATATCCGTAAAATGCACGGGCATTTGCGGCGTTATTTCGTCGTCGTACTTGCGTGTCAGATCGTTGATTGTCGCTCCATTAGGGGCGAGCCGAATCAGATTCATAAGCACGAGCGCGGCATTGACCGCATCGGGGAGCGCTCTGTGAAAATAAGATAGGTAGTGCAATACGCTGTCTGAACCAATCGCGTCAGGAGAGTTCATGCAAACAATCGGGATACCGTTTCCTTCCGCTCCTCCCGCAAATTCGTCTTTGGCAAACTCTGTAAGAGATTCCAAGCTGTATGAAGGCAGATTCGACAGATCTTGCGCAAGCTCTAAAACATCCAGAAACACAAGGTTACTCGGCGGCGTTCGCTTTGCTCTTCTATATACGGTCGCAAGAACTCCTAAATCGTATGGAACGTTGTATGAGACGAAAACCGCTCTATCTCCACCCCACGTGAAGAACCTATCAACGACATCAATACCTTCCGGAGCATCCGCAACATCTTCGTCTGTAATTCCGTGAATTTCGATTACGTCTTGGGGGATGATTATCTCCGGACGCGCGAGCGAGTGAAAAACCGAATCGGTGATATACGAACCCGTCGCCCTAACCGCTCCTAGTTCGAGCAGCCACGCGTTGATTGAATACGCGCCTGTCGTCTCCGTGTCGAAAACTACAAACTCAAGCTCTTCTAGCGGAATCTTACGAATATCGTCCATATTCATACCAAAATTGTTTGTCGTCATAAAGCGATGACGCGTCTCTATTCTACTCCGATTGCCGCTTATTCGACTAGGCATGCGAAAAAAACGAGTTTACATAAACGCAAGAAAGACGAAAGTCATAATAGCCGCAGCGCACGTCATCAAGAGCGCAATAATCATAGTGCTCTTTATAACCTTCGCTTCCATGCCTATCATGTCGATAACTGCCGCTGCGTTTTGAAGCTTAGCAGGACTAATGACACTCGCAAGTCCACCGCCTATACCGCTGACAGCCGCAACTAGAAGACAGATTGACAATGTATTTGCGTCGCCGGATTGCTCAAAGATTGCCTTGACGGTATCGAAATGAAGTTTAGTTAACATAACTATACTGCTTGTTTCGCTTCCGCTTATGAAACCACCAAGAAGACCTAGGAATGCTGACACGCCCGCGTATGCGGTGCCAAACAATGCGGCTGACGATTGAGCTACAACGGCAATCATATTCGCCCCATCTGGGTTCGCAGCCCAAACGTGCCCTTTGTCGGTTTGGGTTAGTATCTTACCGCTGTCGTTTAGGAGATAAGCGATCGCAAAGTAGATAGCAGCGGTGAATGCCGGACGAGGAACGCGCTTCAGTGTCTTTCTTAACGCTTCATCAATCTGATGTTTTTTCATTCTGAAGAACGGTATTGGGCATAATGTGGCAATCAATACCCATGTGTATGCCTGCCAAGCCATTCGCATAGGTATAGGCTTGCCGCCGGGTACAATTGAAAGCGGCATAGCGAGATCCGTAAACAAGAAGTCATAAATGCCCAGCGCTTTGAAGTTGGTAACAATACTGAATATGATTAGTAGAATCCAAGGAAGAATCGCAAGCTTCAGACTCATTCGCTTTTCAACTTCAAGCTCGGCGGGAGTGATTTTCGTGCGATCGATAACCGACTGTTTCTTAAACCTTAGAAGCGCAAGCATCACAATAACAATACCTATGCCAGCGGCTACTCCTGTTAAAGTCGGTAAACCGGCATAGTTCATTCCGATGGCTATTGCTCCGGCTGTTAGTCCAGTCATGAGCGCCGTCAAAAAGCCGCGTCTAATCTCGCTCCATCCACCCACTAGCCAGAGCATGCTTATCGCTATAAGCGTTGTAATCACAGGCATATACTGTGCGAAATAAAAGCCTACTTGAGTTGGAGTATAAGTCTGCCCCGTTAACACTGTCACTGTATCCGCAAACACGACAACCGGTACGCCGAGAAGCGCGTATGTGCAAAGCGCGTCGTAACCAATTGCCGGAAGCGCGATTGCGACAAACGCGCTGTATCCGAGAGCAAGCATAATCGGGGGCAAAATACTGACAGGAGTAGCCCCTAGTGCGGCGAGAAGCGTTCCGATGCCAACGTTGATAATCATAACTTGTATCGGGCGATCGCCGCTCGCGAGCGTTTTCATAAAGACCACGAGCCTTCTAATTGCCCCCGCTTCTTCCATAACGTTGATTTGGAAAATGCTTGCAACTACCATCAGGCTTATCGGAAAACTAGCAACGATACCGGCAATAGAAGCTACGAGTATTACACTCCACCCTGTTTTGAAATAAAGACCGGCAAGAAGCGCTGTGTATAACCAACCGATGAGCCCAGCGACATCTGCGGACCGTTTAGCCCAAGTCATCAAAACGAAAATCAGCACAATCGGCGAAATTGCAAAAAGCATTTCCACGAGCAGCCTCCTACCGGTGAGTAGAAACAAGTAATTTATCACGCATTGCAACGCATAGACTTGTTTTATTTACGCCGCCAGCTTTACTTAGTTCAAAAACGCTCAATTTCGGCTGCTAACAATTGTTAACAACTTGCATTTACAAAAAGTCGAGGTTAAAATGTTTTTCAGCTCAAAAAGGAGGTGATCCAATTTATGCATGATTTATGGAGCGAGGTGGGCGAAGCCTAGCAGTGCTCGACCTGCAGTTTTGGGTCACCTGCAGGGCTATTTCAATCGACTCACCGACAGCGCCCGGGTCAAGCATAGTCTTCACCGCGGGCGCTGTTTTTTTGTTTAAGTCCGTTTAACTCGCAAGTTACGGATTAGAAATAGGTTTGTCCGATAAACAATCCGCAAAGCACTAGCGTGATCGTCGAAAGCAGTTTAATAAGAACATGTATCGACGGACCAGCGGTATCCTTGAATGGATCGCCAACCGTGTCGATAACTACTCCAGCTTTATGCGCTTCGCTTCCTTTACCACCGAAGTTGCCAAGTTCGATAAACTTCTTCGCGTTGTCCATCGCTCCACCGGAGTTGTTTAGGTAGAGCGCAACGATAACGCCTGTTATTGTTGCAACCATCAAGAACGCCGCCGCCGCTTCCGCTTTCAACACTACGCCAACTATAACTGCAGTAACGACCGGCAGGAGCCCCGGAAGCACCATCTCACGAAGCGCTGCCACGGTAACAATATCTACGCACTTGGCATAATCAGGCTTGTTTCGGCCTGCGAGAATCCCAAGTTCTTTTATCTGACGACGCACTTCCATAATAATCGCCTGTGCAGCTTTTCCCACCGCTTTAATCGCCCACGCGCTGAACAGAAGCACGAGCATACAACCGATTAACGCCGCCGAGAAAACTGCTGGTTTTCCAATGTCAATCGGGAATTCGCTATCAAGAGGTAAGCCCATAGAAAATTTAACTTTGTCTATATATGCCGCAAACAATAGAAACGCTGCAAGCGCCGCGCTTCCAACGGCATAGCCCTTTGTAATCGCCTTTGTGGAGTTGCCGCATGAATCGAGCCTGTCGGCGCGCTCGCGAATCTCTTCTTCTAGCCCCGTCATTTGAACGATGCCGCCCGCGTTGTCAGTTATCGGTCCGAATGTATCCATCGCGAGAATATAACCGCAAGTCGAGAGCATTCCCATCGTTGCGATAGCTGTTCCGTATAGTCCAGCGGCAATCATCGAAACTCCCTCGACACCCGCGAAGCCCATTTGCCCGAATTTGTACGACGCTATAATCGCTATAACAATAGCTACTGTCGGAAGAGCTGTGCTTTCAAATCCAACCGCTGTGCCGCGAATTACTGCGGTAGCAGGTCCGGTTGTGCATGCATCGGCAATCTCTTTAACGGGTTTATAGTGGTAATCGGTGTAGTACTGCGTTATCGCCACAAAAATGTAGCTCAACACAAGTCCAACCAAGCCCGCCAACAGGAAGTATATCCAGTGCGTGCCTGGCACCGCGAGCATAAAGTAAACAGAGATAGCTATGCCTATTGCGGATAGAATCGTCGTTACAAAGTAGCCGCGATTGAGTCCGTTCATCGGATTTTCGTTTTCTTTCACCCAACTCGTAAAAATACCGACAATCGAGCCGACAAGACCGAAAGAACGTACGACTAACGGAAACAAAATCCCTCCGAGTCCGAAGAATGGGAAGAGCGCGACGCCTAATATCATCGCTCCGATGTTTTCTGCTGCAGTTGATTCAAAAAGGTCCGCGCCGCGACCGGCGCAATCGCCTACGTTATCGCCAACTAAATCGGCAACAACAGCGGGGTTTCGCGGGTCGTCTTCTGGTATTCCAGCTTCGACTTTGCCAACTAAGTCTGCTCCTACATCTGCAGCTTTAGTGTAGATACCACCGCCGAGTTGGGCAAACAACGCCACGAAACTCGCGCCGAAACCGAATCCGACGATGAAGAGAGGGGATTGGTTCTTATACCCGAGCACATCGGCGACTACCCAGTAGAGTAATCCTACACCGACGAGAGACAGCGCTACAACAGCAATACCGGTTACCGCGCCGCCGCGGAGCGCAACCTGAAACGCGCTGTTGAGCGAACTCATTGCTCCCCGCGCCGAGCGAAGGTTGCTTATAACGCATGTGTACATTCCGATGTAACCGGCAAGCCCACTGCATACCGCTCCCAATACAAACGAGCTGGACAGGATAAAGCCGGGAATTGGATGTCCGTGTTCATCCGTCATCTTAACAAAAAAGAGAATGATTGCTACAACAGCGGATATCGAGTAGATAGTTGTGTACTGCCGTTTCAGGAACGAAAACGCTCCTTCGCGAATCGCCCCAGAGACATTCTGCATTGCTGCATTGCCTTTATCCTGCTTAAGGATCCAAAGTATTAAGTACACGATGACAATTGCGCCAATTACGGCGGAAATCGGCACCGCTACCCAAAGAGATGTACCTTCCATTTCCTCTCCAATAGTGATGAATTCGCGTCGCCCCAAAAGGACGGCTCGCATATAATAATCGTGATTGAGCGGATTGTAAACGCGCACGGTTGATATTTGCTAATAGCTAGCGAGATGTTTTTTGCAAAAATGCCATGATATAATGCCGATTGTGACTAAATCGACAGCGGAAATTACCCATGAATACCTTGAATCGGTGAAGAAACTCAATGTTGAAGCAGCGCGCTCTCAACGATTCACTTCTTATCTAGCTGAACTTATCGGCTCCGAGTCGGAATTCTACCAGGATTACGTCGGTGGCTTGGAGTACAGTTTGTCCACTGGCGTGAAGCTAGATAAAGTCGACTGTATTTTAAGAGGTCGGGCTGACAGTCTTATCGGGAATGTGATCGTAGAATTTGAAGGATCTCTACCGCTCAAGCTAAACGAGGCAACCGAACAACTCAAGAAGTACACGACAATCCAATGGGTAAAAGAAGGTTATGAGAATAGACGACCGTATATTTGCATTGCGACAGATGGTGAGCGTTTTTACAGCTACACACCCACGCCATCGGATGAATTCAATACCTGCCAAGATCCTTGCAACGTTGTTTTAACCGAGATTGAAATGTCCGATTGGACCTGCATAGAACCGGATCAAGCCTTGTTCTGGATTGATAGATATTTCCTTCGGAAGGAGCGGTTAACACCTTCGAGCGATTTGATAGAAAAAGACTTCGGCTCTCTAAGTCACGCTTTTCTAACTTCGTCGAATGAACTGCTTTCAGCTTGGGAAGAGGTTCATGAAAACAGCGCTTTCGCCGTTATGTTCGATAACTGGGATAAATACCTACGAATAGTTTATGGCGAAAAGGTAGCCGGTGCTGATTTGTTTATTCGTCATACTTATCTAGCAACTCTTGCCAAATTGATGGTGTGGGTGAATATGACGAAATCCCCGCCAAGTAAGATCGATGAAGTACTCACTAAACTTCTTAACGGTGAGTTTTTTCAAAAACATGGACTGGACAATTTTTTAGAAGAAGACTTTTTCTCATGGCTATCTCGTAGTGAAGTAAACCCTGTTGCTGTTAAGGTTGCTAGACGCTTAGTTAGCTTGCTAGATAAATTTGATTTCGACAAACTTTCTGAAGACGTTATCAAAGCACTGTACCAAGACCTTGTCGACCCTGAAACAAGACATGATTTAGGCGAATTTTATACACCAGACTGGCTCGCTCATCTGATAATCAACAAGTTTATGGATGAAAACCCACATGGCAGTTTTCTTGATCCTGCTTGTGGCTCTGGCACATTTCTTTATTTGACAATTAGAGAGAAACTCAAACGTCTAGGCAACACTCCCGAAACGTTTATGCACATACTCGATACCGTTACTGGAATCGATATACACCCGCTTGCCGTGATCACTTCGAAAATGAATTATCTATTGGCATTGGGAAATCCTCGCTTTGATTTACCAGGACACATTTCAATTCCCGTTTACCTTAGCAACAGCATTAGACCTCCAGATGTAATGACGACTTCAAGTCTAAAAGTGATGAACGGGTCGCTTGAGCACCAGTTGCCCGGGTATTGGTTCTATCTTGAAAACAACAGAATAGATATTCCGGAACAACTAATCGGATCGATAAGCGTGTTCGACCAAGCAATAGAGTTATGTAAATCTCATGCTATGTTGAACAAAGAGCACCCAATAGATGTGTTTTCTTTGAAGAGCCTATTGCGAACTAGAAACTTTGCATTAGCGGAAGACCAAGCCGTTGTTTACACCTTGTCAAGCATTGCCGAGTTGTTTAGAACTTATATCAAAGAAGATAGGGATACTATATGGAGCTTTGTTCTAAGGAATTCGTATAAGCCTCTCTTTCTGCGTAAGCGTTTCGATTTTGTCGTTGGCAATCCTCCATGGATTGTTCTTCGTACACTCGAACCGGAGTATCAAGAGTTTCTGAAGGAGAAAGTTACCTCGAAGGATTTTTACATGCTTCTGCGCGGGCGCGCCGAGCTGTTGACGCACTTGGAAATAGCAACATTTTTTATGCTGCGCAGCGCAGATTTATATCTTAAACCCGAAGGAACGATAGGGTTTGTTTTACCTAGAAGCATTATCACTGCAGACCAACATGACGGGCTTCGGAAACGCTCATTTATGTTTGAGCACGATAAAGAATATAAACTTGCTTGGGATAATTTGTGGGATTGTGAAGATGTATCGCCTTTATTTAACATTCCCTCTTGCGTATTAATCGGTCAGAAGAGCAAGCCCGATGGTATAGATATTTCCCCACTGCCGATACCCGGACTGGGGATTAGCGGACATCTGCAAAAAAAGAACAGCTCACTCGTTGAAGCCAAAGAATCGCTAGTGTTTGAAAATGTAGAATTCAGCCTAACTCAACGCGGCAAACGCTCATACTGGTCAGTAGTCAAGAGCATCGATACAACCATTTCAAGCGTGTATGCCAAGCGTTTTACTCAAGGCGCGTCGCTGGTTCCACGTTCAATGTGGTTTGTTAAACCGAGTAAACCTTTTATGGGTTTCTATTCTTCAGAACCGCTTGTTGAAACAGACGATAGGGCAATAAAAGACGCAAAAGCACCTTATAAAGGCTTGTTTATACAAGAAAATGTAGAAAAACATCACTTCTATGCAACTCTGCATTCGAGTGACTTGCTTCCGTTTGGTTTTTTAGAGCTAAGAATGATAGTCGTGCCGATTCTTCCCGACGGTGAGCGTTTCAAGGTAGTTCACAAGGAAGAAGCTCGCCGCATGCATCATTACGGTCTCTTTAAGTATTTAGGCAATGCAGAGTTGGAATGGGAAGAGCGTCGCGGAACAAAAGCACACTATATGGATATATACGAAAGAATTGACCGATACAAAGGCCTAACTTCCCAAAATCCGAAAGCAAAGATCAGCGTTTTATACACTACATCGGGAACTAATCTTGCCTCTTGTATAGTTGATCATAGCAAAATTGATGTTCCTGGTGTTGTTTATGGAGTAAGAGGATTCATAGCAGATACAAAAACTTATTACTACTATCCCAGAAGTAAGAAAGAAGCACTGTTTTTGTGTTCCATTCTCAACAGTTCTGTTATAAACCTAGCTGTAAAACCCATGCAGTCACGTGGTTTGTGGGGAGCGAGAGACTTTCATAAAAAAGTGCTCGATTTACCAATACCTGAATTCGACATGGAAAATCCGAAACATATGAAGCTCGCAAAACTTGCTGAAAAATGTATGGATAAAGTCGAAAAATGGAAGGCGCAAGGATGTCCGGGAAAAACTTCGGTTATAGGAATCACACGGAGTTCAGTGAGGAAACACTTAGAAAAAGAGCTAAAAGAGATCGATATTATCGTTAAAGAGTTTCTTTGAAAAACACACGCTCTCAATTTGATAATCACTTCTGGTTTTGTCAACTCCATGCTATAACATCCCTGTGCCTAACGATTCGCAAGTAGATTGGATGAGTGCGCATTACAGGCGGATTATTACCGACCAGAGGCGCTGGCTTTACAACGACGATTGGTTCGACTGGATTATGCGCGAGCGCATCGGTATTGGGAAGACGGGCGAGCAATCCCTGCTCGATGTCGGATGCGGGACAGGTTATCTCGCGTTTAAGCTTGCCGCGCTCGAACCTTCGCTGTCGGCAAAAGGAATCGACACCAATGAAGACTTGATTTGTGAAGCGATCAACATCAGTACGGCAGACTTCGATGGGC
>CAZRQJ010000048.1:0-13576 GCA_964602075.1 uncultured Planctomycetia bacterium | reverse complement strand
ATGAGATTGTTACCCGACTTGGATAGAAAGAGACCGCTAGTTTTGATTGCAGTAGGGAGTACTTGGAAAACTAAGATATGGCCAGTAGAACGCATTTCTGCTCTTGTAAACAAATTGCCCGTAGGAAGCTGTTCTGTTGTGCTTATTGGAGCCCCTAACGAAAAAGGGCTGGCTGAAGGAATCACGTGTTTACCTATACCTTTGTTCAACCTTGTTGGCAAAACAACACTCGACGAGTTGATTCATGTTGTTTCCTTGTGCGATGTGTTAATAACGCCTGACAACGGACCGATGCATATTGCTGAAGCACTAGACAAGAATGTAATTTCAATTTTCGGGCCGACCGATCCAAAAATATCCGGAATGCTACACAATAAAGCTATCCACTTGCAAGCAGAATCGCCTTGTTTATGTTGCTGGGAAAAGAAGTGTAATTACAAGTACTTTTGTATGGATCTTGTGAGCGAAGATCTTGTTATAACTGAACTTGAAAAGATACTCGGTTTTGACTATGAAGTCTAAGATAAAAAAAGCGCTGTTTATGGACAGAGACGGCACATTGATTAAACACATTCCTTACCTAGCAGATCCAAATCTAATTAAACTCACTAAGGGAGTTATAGGCTGCCTGAACACACTAAAAAAAAACAACTATTCATTAATTGTTGTTACAAATCAAAGCGGTGTTGCGCGCGGTTATTTTAACGAAGATACCGTAATAAGCATGAATAAACGCCTGCTGGACATTATTGTTGAATCAGGCGGACCAGTTATAGATGGGGTTTATTACTGCCCTCACTATTCAAGCGGGGTGATACCCGAGTACTCTGTGTGTTGCAATTGCCGCAAACCTGCTCCCGGTATGATCGAACAAGCTGTCAAAGATCACAATATTGACGTCAAAACATCCGTAATGATAGGGGACAGTTACATCAAAGATGTTTTGATGGGTTTAGCTCTTGGAATGCGAGCAATACTAATCGCACCAAGAGTAACCGAACTGCCATCAGGAGTGACCGCCGTTGTAGACGACTTCACGGCAGTTGCTGATATTGTACTAAGGACAGAAGGAATTCATAATTGAAAAACACACTAAAGCAATGCTAAAATCGTTCTGTGGGTACAATTATTAATCGTATTAATGATGCTTTTGATTCATTTAGAAAACTCAACATCGTGATTTTGGGCGATGTAATGCTTGATCGATTCATTAAAGGAACTGTCGAACGAATATCGCCTGAAGCTCCCGTGCCTGTAATGCTAAAGGAGGGAGAGGAGAGTTTTCCGGGGGGCGCAGCTAATGTTGCGATGAATGTCGTCGAGCTTGGTGGAATGACACACCTCATCGGTGTCGTAGGCGCAGATCGTGCCGGTGAAGACCTTCTGAAATTACTAGAAGAAAATCGTGTTGATAAGTCTGGTGTTATGTCCTTGCCATTAGCACGAACCACTGTGAAGACGCGCTATGTTTCAATGGGACATCAACTGTTAAGGGTTGATGAAGAAGTTTACCTTAAAGAGCTAGAATTGGATTCAGAGATGTTTCCAAATCTGCCTTCCAATTGTGATGGTTTACTTGTAAGTGATTACAACAAAGGAGTTATACCTCTGTTTGCTAAAAGAATAATCAAGCAAGCGGCTGAACGCTGTATTCCTATCATCGTTGATCCTAAGCCCCCCAATTGGAGCTTTTACGCGGGATGCACTGTCGTAACTCCTAATAGAAAGGAAAGTTTAAGCGCGCTTTCTGATGGTGATTTAATGAACAGATCTATTGAAAATATTGCCAAATCAGTTCAGCTCAAAGCGCAAGCAGAAAATACTATTTTGACGTGGGGTGCTGAAGGTCTTTATACTTGGAATGGTGAAATTCTCGAGCATATCAAGTCGCACAGAGTTTCTGTATTCGATTCAACAGGTGCGGGTGATAGTTTTGTTGCAGCGCTGGCACTTTCTTTGATTAGCGGACTCGACTTATTGGTATCGGCGAAGGTAGCTAATGCAGCAGGTGCTGTAGCAGTATCAACACCGGGAATAGCTAGGGTAAACTGTCAAAACATACTAAGAATTTTGTCCAATGAGGGATAATTGACTATGACTCCTGAAACGAAATCAGTTTTAATACCTCAAAATGCTTGGTTGTTGATTAAAGAGTGGAAGGCAAATTGCAAGACGGTTGTGTTTACCAATGGCTGCTTCGATGTTATCCACCCTGGACACGTTGATATCTTGATACGAGCAAAGGCTCTTGGCGACAAGTTGATCGTCGGATTGAATAGCGACGATTCTGTAAAGAAACTGAAAGGCGAGAACCGCCCTATCCTAAAGCAAGCGTTACGCTCGATGATGTTGCGCGAGATGCGCTCAGTAGACTTGGTTATTATTTTCGACGATGAAACGCCAGCAGATTTGATAGCCTCAATAAAGCCTGACATTCTCGTAAAAGGTGCCGATTATGCTTTTAGTAATGTTGTGGGTAGAGAGTTAGTAGAATCCTATGGAGGCAAGGTGGTTTTGCTAGATCTGCTCAATGGTTTTTCTACAACAGATATTTTGCAAAAACTAAAGAGCTGTTAATTATGGTGTTTAAAGCGGAAAACTTGCGTTACAAAAATGTTATAGACTCCATTCAGCAAAAGCTAGCCATTCTACATTCTGCAATAAGTTGCATACCTGAACTAGTGATGCCCCAAACCTGTAATGTTTGCGGCGTAGAAGATAGCCAAGCTATATGTGAGCGTTGCTTTGATCAGCATTTTGTGCCAATGCAAGTTGTTTGTAAAAAATGCGGTAGGCTAAGAACAAGCGGTTATTCAGGTGACGATTGTGCGTTGTGTTACAAGACAGATTTAAGGTGTGTAGAAGCACGTAGCTTGTTTACATATAGCGGTACAGCAAGGCAAATTTTTTTGAAAGCTAAATTCAACGAAAAAAGATATGCTCTTGCAAAAAGCCTAGCGCACTTATCTGTATTGCTTTGGAGTTCTACCGGCGCATCGCACCTGCATTATGCTAATCCGCCAGATAATTATGACTACATTGTCGAAGTTCCAATAATACGACCAATGCAATTCAAAGATAAGTTTGCAGGATTAATGTCATTGAAAATGCCAAAAGCCGCCGTTAATCGCAGAAGTTTTAATTTTTCTCGATTACTTGCGCAAACTCTTGCTAAAAGTGTCAAATGTAAATGGCAGTACGATGTTTTAGTAAAAGTAAAAGACGTGCCATCTCAAATCGGATTAAATGAATCGGAGCGTCGCTTGAATGTCAAAGGTGCATTTGAAGTAAATTCGTTATATAAACACAAAATGAAAGGTAAAAATGTGATGCTTGTAGACGACCTAATGACAACAGGTGCAACTGCCAACGAGTGTTGTAAAACACTAAAACGCGCTGGAGTAAAAGGTGTTTACATGTTTACATTGTTTTCGACTTCTCCAGTGTTTACCAGCGATAGATCCATGCTCGACGACGATAAACTCCTCGACGATCTTTACATTCCCGATCCAATAATTTAGGTTTATTGTGGCGGATCACCGAAGGGGTTTCCGAAGTTGTGGCAGTAAAATTGATGCCAGTTTTCTTCTTTGGCGCGCGAGAGAAACGTTTTCTTTACCGCTAATGTTTCCATCGGATAATTGTCTATTGCAGCAATATATGAAACATAGCCGAACGTTGACATCGGAACTAAGTCACCCCAAAATGCCAGTTTGAATCCGGAATCGTCGAAAAGAACTATTTGATGTCCCTTTGTATGTCCAGGCGCAGGTATTAGATGAACTCCTGGCAGAATCTCACGTTCTTCTTCTAACAAATACACTCGTCCTCCCGGTTCGTAGCCCTTGAGCGTATTAGCAAAATAACTTCCCCTTGTGCGTTCGTTCAGTTCTGTAGCTTCCTTATACTCGATTCGCGTACTGTATACAGCAGCTTTAGGAAATTGAAGCCTGTAGGTGTCGTCTTCAGCTTTACGAGTCACGCCGCCGTTATGATCAAAATGAAGGTGTGTAAGAATAACAGCCTTTACGTCATTAGGGTTGTACCCGATAGCGGTGATTCCTGCAAACATGTCTCCTGTTGGACGTTGCAGGTCAAAAATTGTCTCTTGTTTTTCGCTCAACTTATCGCCGCAACCTGTGTCGACTACAATCAAGCCATCTGGATGTTCGCAAATCAGACACCATAAACCAAGCCTAATGCGATTCAAATCATCTACTTCGTGCCACTTCTGCCAAAATACTTTAGGCACAATTCCGTACATTAAGCCTCCGTCTAACGCAAAACTGCCGTCAGACACAGCTGTGAAATTCATTTTTTTGCCGTTAACACTAAATGTCATCGTTTCTCCACCGCAGAAGGCAAGGTTTGTATCCATCATCAAAAATTGGAATGTGCATTTTACCGCGAATCGACTTGAATTAGCAAAGCAAACGTGTGATCGCTTAGATTGTTAATCGCTGTGACCGCTTAGATATGCTCGTCTTACTTGATCGTTATTCAATAACTCCTCCCCCGTCCCTTTAAGGTTGATTTTTCCAGTCACCAAAACGTATGCGTAGTCTACAATTTTTAGCGCTTGATATGCGTTTTGTTCGACTAAAAGGATCGTTGTCCCGCGTTTGTTGATCTCTTGAATTGTATCAAAAATCTCACCGACGAGATTTGGTGCTAATCCCAGCGATGGTTCATCTAGCAGTAGCAGCTTCGGCTCTTGCATCATCGCTCGTCCGATCGCCAACATTTGTTGTTCGCCACCGGACAGTGTTGCTCCAATCTGTGTGTAACGTTCTTTCAATCGCGGAAATAGCGAAAAAACAGAGTCTAAACGATTTGATATTACCCGTTTATCAGTACACAGATATGCGCCAATTTGCAGATTTTCCGCAACAGTGAGGTTGAGAAATATTCTTCGCCCTTCTGGCACTAAACTAATACCGCTAGCGACAAGTGCATAGGTCTTCTTATTGGTTATGTTCAAGTTGTCAAAAAACACCACTCCACTTTCAGCTCGCACCAAACCAGCTATGGTATTAAGCGTCGTGCTTTTCCCTGCTCCGTTCGCTCCGATTAAAGCGATGATGTTTCCCGACGGACATTCGAGTGTTACGTCACGCAAAGCGTGAATAGCGCCGTACTTAACGTTTAGATTTGACACGCTTAGCATCAGTCAGGCACTCCTTTTTTTGTACCCAAATATGCCTCTATAACACGGCTATTGCTTTGAATATCCGATGGTGATCCCTCCGCAATCTGCTTACCATATTCAATTACTGATATCTGTTCGCAAATTCCCATTACAAGCTTCATATCATGTTCAATCAACAAAATCCCAAGATTGAACTCATCTCTTAGCTCACGTATACGCTCCATTAATGCTACTGTTTCAGTATCGTTTAATCCTGCTGCAGGTTCGTCGAGTAGGAGTATTGACGGATTCGTCGCAAGCGCTCTCGCAATTTCGAGACGCTTCTGTAAGCCATACGGGAGATTCTTAGCTAGCGTATCCGAATAATCAGACAGATCGGTTCTTGCTAACCACTCATCGGCGCGTGTTGCAATCGCACGTTCTGCTCGACGGCATCTTGGTGTTCTAACAAACGCATCGAAAAGAGTGTATTTATAACTACGATCAAGAGCTATCTTGACATTGTCCCTCGCGGTTAAGTTCTTGAAAAGTCGTAGATTTTGAAAAGTCCGCGCTATGCCCAATCGACATATCTTGTGCGTTTCCATGCAATTCAACAGCGTGCCATTGAGGTAAATCTCTCCTTTAGAAGGTGGATACACACCCGTGATAGCGTTAAACACAGTTGTTTTCCCTGCTCCATTCGGCCCAATCAGTCCTTTCAGGTCGCCTTGCTTTACTGAAAGACACAGATCATCTACAGCTAGCAAGCCACCGAAAACAACACTTAGGTTTCTTATTTCAAGCATTTTGACTCACCATGTCGTCGAATTCTGTTCATAAGAAAACCTGGTAGAAGTGGTTTAAATTTTCCAGTTCCCAAAAGCCCTCCGGGTCTAAATATCATCAATAACACAAGTACCAAAGAATATATAACCATACGCCATTGACCGAGTTGTCTCAACGCTTCAGGCAAAACTGTTATAACAGTCGCGCCAAAGAAAGTACCCGTTATGCTACCCATCCCACCGAGAACAACCATTAGTAGGACATCTACGCTTTTGAAGAGATCAAACTCAAATGGATTGAACGCGGGAATCGAGTGAGCGAGCAATCCGCCTGCAACTCCTGCAAAAAAAGCTCCAATTAAGAAGTTCATCAATTTGAATTGAAACTCGTTAATTCCAAGCATAGTTGAAGCAATTTCATCCTCTCGAATCGCAATAACGGCGCGACCGAATGTGCTATTGAGGTAATTAACGCACAACCACGTTACTATTCCTACCACGGCTAATAAAAACAGGAAAACGCTCCATTGACTCGATAAGTAACTTGCCCAACTATGCATTCTGTGTACTTCAAACAAGCTATAGAACCTATCGTTTATGCTCTGTTGTTTCCAGATAAATGTTATCAACAAAGCTACAACAAAAAACAAACGTGCAATCCAGATGTATGTCGATTGCATGCGCTCTGGCGTGAACCGTACAACAACAGATTTTAACTGACGGTAAAGAACATACACTCCGTAAAATAGAAAGCAAACAAACATGAGAATCCAGAAAACACAGAATCCCATATTCATTATCTGATTTATGTTCTGTGGAGCGATTCCAGAAAATTCGCTTGCTAAGCGTCCGATATGCTCTTGTGCAACTACACCGTTCACTCTTAACAGCTCGGATAGTTGCGGTACTTTATCTATTTCTCTTGAGCCACCGGGAATGCCAGTAGCACCCCCGAAATATTTTTCCGGAAGAATAAGTAAAACCATTTTTACGATTTCGGCAAATCCAAGCGTGGCAATTGCAAGATAATCGCCCCTTAGCCGAAGTGATGGTACGCCAGTTAAAAGTCCGAGAACAGCTGCAAACACACCGCCAAGAATAATTCCAATTACAAATGGAAATCCGAATGCCGCTACGAGTATTGCGCTTGTGTACGCTCCGATCGCCAAGAATGCAGCGTGTCCCAGAGAGAACTGTCCGTTAAAGCCAAGTATGAGGTTGAGGCTCAACGCGAAAATCGAGTTGATAAGTATGAGTATTATGATTGTTTCAAGATACCCGTTAATCATTCAGACTCGACTCCTAGTATCGTTACACCTTCTCTTTTGCCACACGCCCAAACAAACCGGTTGGTTTGAAGATTAAAACAATAATTAAAAACGCAAACGCTACAGCATCCGACAAAGGGCTGATCCTTGCAGGAATGTATCCTTTTACAAGCGTCTCGGTGACACCCATTATGAATCCACCAGCCGCCGCGCCCGGTACACTGCCTATACCACCAAGAACTGCCGCAACAAACGCTTTAATTCCAGGGAGAACTCCCATCAGAGGATCGATTCGGACTAGATAGAGGCCGACTAAACATCCTGCGACAGCCGCTAGTGCGCTGCCGAGAGCGAACGTAATGCTGATAACGTTATCTGTATTGATACCCATTAGCTTAGTCGCGTCTTTGTCAAAGCTGACCGCGCGCATAGCGACACCGAATTTCGTTTTGTGAATCAACCAATATAAACCGAATAACATTACGAATGTTGTAATCAAGATTACCAGATGGATTTGCGATGCATTGAAGCCAAATCGTTTTGTTCCATCTGACATTCCCGCTCCTAACCCGAAGTCCAGCGGTACAAATGATGTCTTCTCGCCAAAAATAGGTTTAACATCTCGAAATACCTTCGGAATCTCTGACCACTTAATTTCAATTTGACCTCTATTTATGTCGCGAGTTAATAGAATTCCTTTAGGTGCAGGAATGCCTTCAGACAAATCACTTGAATAGTTTGCAAGCTCACCGACACCCGCAAGCGAGCCTGAGGGTAAAAAAACAGGGTCGCTCCATCCACTCTTGCCTGCTTGCGAAGAAGAACTCACGCGTACATATACATCACCACTGGCTTGCATTAACGCTCTTGTATCAGAATACACGCGCTTGGTTCTCGGTGAGTTAAACGACTCTGTCTCATCGATCTGAATAGTGTAAACTACGAAGGTATTAGGTGCAAAACTGCGTGGATTTGCGGTAAATACAATCAAGCCTAGATTTTGAAGAAAGAAAGACATGCCGACTGCAGTTATAAGAGCCGCAATACGAGTCGATTTGCGAAGCGGGAGATACGCAAATTTTTCCATAGCAATTCCGCAAATCGCACAACAGATCATCGCTGTAAACATTGCAAGTATAAACACAATCCAAAGCGGAACGCCTGCTTGTATGTACATTCGGTCAATGAAAACACGCAAAAAGAAATAGCCGAAATATGCGCCCAGCATGTATATCTCGCCATGTGCAAAGTTTATTAGCTGAATCACGCCATAAACCATCGTATAACCAAGCGCAATAAGCGCGTAAACGCTTCCTAAGACTATTCCTTTGAATAAAAGATCTGCGAAATATCCACTGGAAAGAAGTTCATTATCGGGAAAAACGCGCGCAAAAACTGCGAACAGCCCATAGAGAAAAAGAAGCGCGGCGAGTAACGCCAATATGACGTTCAATCCTCGCCGCGTTTTTGGAAACAAACTAATACGCACCCTACAAAGTCCCAAATAGAGAATTGAAGCTGCAAGTGGTCGATTTTATATGCGAAACATCTTCAAGCAACACATCATCTGACCGTTTAACTACTTCGTATAAGAATAGTTAACTAGTCGTTTCGTCTGTAATGCTGTCGTCACCGGCAAATTCGTCCGCACCAGCGGCATCGCTATCAGCATTAGCATCTTCTCCGTTAGTGGTATCGTCGGTCTTACTATCACTAGCTGGAGTCGAAACGCTTTCCATAGTTGTTGATGGTGCTTCCGCAAGAACGCGTTTGAACATAACAAACTTGCCGCCTTTAACTTGCATTACAACGATATCTTTGACGGCATTGTGATATTCGTTAATTGTTATACTGCCAGTAACACCCGGAAAATCCTTTGTTTCAGCGAGCGCTTTTGTAATCGCTTCAGGTTCAATTGCTCCAGCGCGAGTCAAAGCATCGGCAACAAGGTTCATTGCATCGTACCCAAGCACCGCCATAGCATCCGGAACAATATTGTACTTGGACTTATACTTCGATACAAACGCTTGCGCCTTCTCGCTAGGATCATCTGCTGAAAAGTGGGTTGTAAAATACGCACCCTCAATTGCGTCGCCTCCAACCTCAACGAGTTGTGGACTGTCAAACCCGTCTCCACCGATTATTGGTTGCGTTATTTGCAGTTCCCTTGCTTGCTTCGCAATTTGACCCACTTGCTGATAATAGCCTGGTACTACGAGCACATCGAATTTTGCTGCTTTGATTTGGCTTAAATGAGCCCGGAAATCGCTATCAACTTTTGCGTCGTATGTGCGCTCTGATGCGACGACACCTCCCATCTTTGTGAATGTCTCCTTGACACGTTGGAATATCCCTTTTGAATAATCCTGTCCGTTGTCGTAGAGAATTGCTATCCGTCTAGCGCTGAGTTCTTCCCAGCAGAACTTGGCAATTGCGTCGCCTTGAAAGTCGTCGATAAAGCAAGTTCGGAAAATGTATTTACGTACTGCGCCATCTTTGTTTACTGTTAAATCCGTCCGAGTGCTCGCGGGTGTCACCTGTGGTATTCCACTCCTGTCGGCAACGTGGCTTATAGCAATAGAATTTGTACTCGCGACCGCTCCGATAATCAGCGGAACCTTATCGACTTCGATCTGCTTCTTGGCAACATTGGCAGCTTCAGTTCCTTTACCCTTATTATCGTCTTCAATAATGGTAATCTTCTTGCCGTTGATGCCTTTAGCGTTGATTTCTTCAAGGGCAAGTTTTATGCCGTTAAGACATGACGTTCCGAAGCTTGCTACGTCACCGGTCAATTCAAGATTAACGCCGATTTTTATAGATTCAGTCTCGGAGAAAAATCCAGTGTTTGTTTTAGTTGCGCCTGTTCCCTCCGCGGTCGTTTCATCGTCCGCCGGTGGCGGATTGCATCCTGTAAACAACAAAACAAACGACAAAGTAAATATAGAAAGCAAAATCCTCATTACAACCTCCCAATCCAAATAGTTGATTAAGGAAGTTAAAGTATACAATAGTTCAACGCTTAGTAAAAGTACGCTATCCCGCTTGACAACAACTGCGATGCGCTTTATTCTTATCTTGTTAGCCGAAGTGGTGGAATTGGCAGACACGCCAGACTCAAAATCTGGTGTCCGCGAGGATGTGCGGGTTCGAGTCCCGCCTTCGGCAGTTATTTGTATGTACAACGCATCAGCTGATGCAGATCAATGTGAAGTGTGGAAGTTATTTCAGTAATCTCGATATCTCATAAAGTTCTTTATCAATCAATCGCTTCTCACCTTCTAGCCGTTCGAGAGGGAACGATTTGATTTCATTTTTTGAAAGCCCAACATATCTGCAAGACTCTCCGCGTTCTATCATTTGAACTGCTTCATACCCAAGACGGCTCGCCAATATTCTGTCGTATGCGGTCGGTGACCCTCCGCGCTGAATATGGCCGAGTACAGTTACACGCATATCGACAGGTTTAGTTAATAGGCTTGATAATACTGTTTTTACATCGCTGCCACGGGCAGCTCCTTCGGCAACAACTATAATTACATAAGCACCACCCGCTCGCAAACGATTTTCTACGTCTTTTGCCAGCTGCGGATAATCTACATGTACTTCTGGAATTAATATTATGTCTGCGCCTCCTGCGATTCCTGACATCAGCGCAAGCCATCCAGAAGAACGTCCCATAGTTTCAACCACGAATGCTCTATGGTGACTAGCAGCCGTGTCTCTTAGTTTTGTCAATGCGTCGACTACGGTATTCATCGCAGAGTCAAATCCAATCGTAGTGTCGAGTTCTGGTACGTCGTTGTCAATCGTTTTCGGGATTCCTATTATCCGGGCACCTTTTCGCGCCATATGTAGCGCCCCTGTAAGGCTGCCGTCACCACCAATTACGACAAGGTTGTTAATCTCCCATGATTTTAGCGATTCCATAGCGGCGAGTTGACCTTCTTCTGAAGTAAACTCGTCGCAACGAGCGCTGCCTAGCACCGTGCCGCCACGTTGGAGAATGTCAGCCACATCGAGGTAACCTACAGCTTGAGCGTCGCCCTCAATAAGCCCTTTATAACCCCATCTGAACGCAACCACTCGATAACCGCGAGCTAACCCAACGCGAACAACTGCACGATATGCCGCGTTCATACCAGGACAGTCACCGCCGCTCGTGAGAACGCCGATGGTTGATTTATAAGAATTCCCTTCCTCACCCATAAGTGAATTTTAACATATACTGTGTATAATCAAGCGTCACTCTGCATTCATCATGCTTTGTGCGCATTCAGTTGGAAATATAGGTGGAGGTTGAGATGCGTTTTGGAATACTTACCGGTGGAGGAGATTCACCTGCAATTAACGCTGCAACTCGAGCGATAGTACTCACTGCTGTTGAAGCGGGACACGAAGTGCTCGGAGTTCGTGACGGCTGGATGGGACTTGTTAAGAACCGCACATTAAAATTGGACGCTCGTGCAGTTGCTGGAATACTCAATGAAAGCGGGACGATGCTTTGCACATCGCGCACAAATCCCTTCAAGATAGAAGGCGGCGTCGAAAACGTGCTCGCAACGCTCAAAGAAAAAGAGATTGATTTTCTTATCCCAATCGGCGGAGATGACACTCTTGGCGTTGCGCATAAACTCGCTGTTCACGGGTTGAAAGCTGTCGGAATTCCACAGACGATTGACAACGACATAGGAGAAACTGACTATGCAATAGGATTTGACACTGCCGTTAACTTTGTTATGGAAGCTCTTGACAGGCTCCGTACAACCGCACACAGTCACAGTCGTGTTATAGTCGCTGAAGTAATGGGACGCGATGCAGGTTGGCTTACACTTCTAGGCGGAATGGCTGGCGGTGCCGACGCAATCCTTATCCCCGAAGTCAAGTTCAACGTTGATGATTTATGCAACCAACTTAAAACAGTACAAAAAGGCGGTAAGCGTTTTGCTTTAGTAGCGATAGCAGAAGGCTCATTGCCTGAAGGTGGACAGGATCAGGTATCGAAAACCGGCGAAAGAGACGGATTCGGTCACATAATTCTTGGCGGAATTAGTGATTGGCTTGCCACACAAATTCGCGAGAAAACCGGATATGAAACAAGAAGCGTTATTCTTGGCCACCTGCAGCGAGGCGGTGTACCTACTGCATTCGACAGAAATCTTGCGACGAGATATGGAGCTGCAGCCGTCAATGCCTGTCTTGAAGGTAAAGTCGATAATATGGTGACCCTCAAAGGGCATGAAATCGTGCTTGTTCCGCTCGAGAAGGCACTTAAGAAGAACCGTGTCGTTGATTTGAAACGCTTCAAAGAGTCCGAGTTCTTTATGCGTATGTCTATGAGGGATGTGAGATGAGTTAGCTTAGGCGATTCAATAACTATCGCTTCTACACACCTACCTCACCCATATATCTGATAAGATCGACGCAACGAGCTGAATAGCCCCACTCGTTATCGTACCAACTCAAAACTTTGACGAGGCGCGGGCCTGCAAATTTCGTGAACGTCGGGTCGAAAATCGACGAACGGGCATCCTGACGGAAATCCATCGAAACGCACTGGTCTTCGCAGTAGCCTAGTATGCCTTTAAGTTCATTCTGGCTTGCGTCGAGCATTGCGCGATTCATAGCGTCTGTATCCGCGTCGGCTTTGAGTGTTGCGGTGAAATCGACAACGCTGACTGCAGGAGTCGGCACGCGCATTGCATAACCGTCAATTTTACCTTTGAGATGCGGCAGCACAAGTCCAATTGCTTTTGCTGCGCCTGTTTTCGTCGGAATCATATTCATCGCAGCGGAACGGGCACGCCGCCAGTCTTTATGTGGCGCATCAAGTATCACCTGATCGTTAGTGTACGAGTGAATCGTCGTCATAAGGGCATGTTCAATGCCGAACTTCTCGTCGATTACTTTCACGACCGGCGCTAGACAGTTAGTTGTGCAGCTGGCGTTCGAGATAATCATGTGTTTTGCTGGATCGTAATCGGTGTGGTTGACACCCATCACAAATGTTGCATCTTCGCCTGTTGCAGGTGCGCTTATCACGACACGCTTTGCGCCACCTTGAATATGCTTGATTGCATCTTTTGCGTCTGTAAATCGACCAGTGCTGTCAATAACAACATCGACACCGACATCGCCCCAAGGAAGCAATGCCGGATCTTTTTCTTTGAACAACCGCACTGTGTAACCGTTTGCAAATTCAAACTTATCTTCCCCAATAGTAAACGGGACTTCAAAGCGACCGTAGGTTGAATCGTATTTTAAAAGATGTGCGAGAAGATCCTCGTCCACCAGATCGTTTACAGCGACTATTTCGATTTCGGGTACGTTGAGCGCAATGTTGAACACCTGCGCGAGGCAGAGGCGGGCGGAGCCGACTGGATGCACCTGGA
>CAZRQJ010000047.1:0-13936 GCA_964602075.1 uncultured Planctomycetia bacterium | reverse complement strand
TCAATGATGGGTTGTTCACGAGCGCACGCGCTATTGCGACGCGCTGCTGTTGTCCTCCCGATAATTCGCTTGGTTTATGGTGCGTTCGAGCGCCTAGACCGACCCGCTCAAGTGCATGAATTGCATGTTTGCGACGATTCTTGACGTGTCCGGCATAAATCATAGGCAGCTCGACGTTTTCGACAGCGCTTGTGCGCGGTAGCAGGTTGAACGTCTGAAACACGAAACCGATTTTTTGATTGCGAATTCCCGCCGCTTCGTTGTCACTCAAATTCGCGACATTCTTACCATCTAAGTAATATGAGCCAGAACTCGGTCTGTCAAGACAGCCAATTATATTCATAGCGGTGGATTTCCCGCTGCCCGAAGGTCCCATTATGGCAACGAATTCGCCGGGAAAAATCTTGAAAGTGACGCCTGCAAGAGCGTGCACTTCATGGCTTCCCATTCGATAGACTTTTGTGATATTCCGGAATTCTATCATTGCGCGATCCGACGACTTGGTGTGTTGCGTACCGCTTGATTTTTCCTCAACCCCTACATTCCCAATCGACCACTGTCCTATCATAGCGCAATACCCGCAAGCACTTTTAGTTCATACTCGGAGCTTAGATGGTCAGCAATGGCGTTAATGTATGAAAGTTTCGCTTGCAGCAACTGCCGCTCTCCTTCAAGAACGTCTATAGTCGTAGCGAGTCCGACCCTCTGTCTCTCCCTTAATATGTCTGCGTTTTCTGCTGCAACCTCTATGTTGCTTTCCATCAATTCCAGAGTTTTAAGCGTTGTCCCAATTTCTCGCCTCAAGTTTTCATACTTTGTGCGCAGCGCATCTACGATTTGCCGCCTTTGCTCGATTAACTCTTTGCGAGATACTTCGTTCTGCTGGATTCTATTCTTAACCTCGCGCTTGCCCCAAGGTAGGTTATATGTAAGAGTAAGAGAGTAATTTTGCGAATCGGATATATCACCGAAACTAGTCCCGAAGCTGTTTGCGTTACCCTGTGTAGCGGCAGATGCAGTTAAATCTAGGTCCGGCTTCAATTGATTTTCATAATATTTATCGCTCAATCCATAAGTTACTTCCACTGATTCAAGTTGCTTGAGCGCATAACTCGAATCCAAAACGCGATTCCATAAATCTTCTAAATGGAGTTTTGAAGGAGTGAAAGTTTCAACCGACAACGGCGCGATTTCAATCGGTGTACCTTCTTTGTAACCTATCAACTCGGAAAGCGATTGTATTGCGCTTTCAAGCTGGGATTTTGTGTTGATCAAATTCGATTCAGCGGTCAACACGGCGTTTTCCGCTTGCAATACGTCGCTCTTTATAGATAAACCTACTTTGTAGCGTTCAACATTTCGATCGAGGAGTTTGCGATAATAATTGAGGGTTTCCTGTTGAACACGTACGTTTTCTTTCAGGTAAGCAATTGTGAAATACTGCGCCGCTACGCCCTTAGCAAGCGTTCTTGAGGCATCCGTAATTTCTTCAGATTTCAGCGCAAGCGAGTTCTCCTTGAGTTTGAAGTTGTATAGTGTCACGTCTTCGCCGCGATCTTTGTATAGTTGCCACGTGTAACTCGCGGATAAACTTTGCGCCCACGAATCGCCGACGCTTACTCCCGTCGCGTCAACATCTGAATAGCCTAGTGAGTGTCCAACCGAAAACGAATCTCCGCTTTCGAATGGTTTCGTCAAACTTAAATCATAGCTCGCGCCTTGCGTTTCGGTCGTTCCTGTTGCACCGCCGGTGAGCGTTGTCTCGTTTTCTCTATAAAAAACGCTGCCTTGAACCCGTAGTCGCGGATCGGTGAAAAAAAGCGCTGCATCGCGCTCAAGAGTAATGAGCTCAATGTCGAGACCTAAGCGTCTTAAGTTTGGACTGTGCTTTATGCCATAAGAAATCAGATCGTCAAGCGTAAATACAAACGGAATTTTCGTTTCGCGTGTTTCATCTTGCGATGTTGAAGCGGATTCAATATTTGAATTCGAAAAAGCGCTAGTATTCTGTGATGAAACTGAAGGATCGTGTGCGCCGCCTTGCCTGCCGCCTATAACGATAGCGTCGTCGGCATAAGTTGATGACGATGTCGCTATAAACAAAGCTAGAAAGAAAATACAAGTTCTGATTTGCACCATAACGATACTCATGATAGCAGAGAAGACGGTAAGGTTCCGTTTGTTCAAACGCGCGCATAAGAATCTAATGTAAGTTTATCGTCACGAAGATAAGCGCAAGACAAACTGAATTGCGTTAAGTTATTCCTTTCGATGGATCGTAACTGATGATATCGTTCCAATAGGATTCCCAACCCGGCGTGACATATTGATAGTTCAGCCCATATCCGATACCGCCGAGAACAACCAATGTAAGTAGAAGGCTCACTACAACGCCTGTCGGCGGAACATCGAGTCCTTGAATCAAAGAAATGATAAAGTGAATAAGCATATACAACGCGAGGAGTCCCGAAACTAGAGTCAACCACGATGGGAATGGATCGCCTGATGCTGCCATTATCTGCGCATAAGCGAGCAATCCGGCAGCCAATCCGTACAAAAAGCCGTTGTAAGACATCGTTCGAATGAAATGTCCAAGTGTAACCGGCGTTTGGAATATCTTGCCAAACAACCACAAGAAAAACATCATTAAAAACCAAAGAACTAGGGGTACCACAGGAAGAACAAGAATGTTGTCGCGAAACACTATTCCAAACATACCCGTTAAGTCGTTCTCCGCTTTTTGCATTGAGACATCTTTATAAGGACTTGAAGACGATATCATCTGCGAGGTAACGATAGACTTTATCTGCTCGTCTGCAACTTTGTCGAAAGACGGTCCGGTTAAGGACAAACCCAATGCGATCAAAACGCAGCCGCACAATACGATTGCAAACGAATAAAACTGGTGATCTTCATCAGCAAGCCTTCGCAAGCTTATATGTGGCAGAAAATAGGCTTGAAAGAAATTGCTGAAGAACCTTAATCCTGTAGCTATGATACACAGAACAACCACCGCGAGCAGAACCCACGTAGGATTTGGTACACCGGCGCTGGCACCGTTCAATTGATTCGCAACTTCAACAGCTCCTGATTCCACATCAAACTCCTTTACATCTCTATGGATATTGTTTCGTAAGGATCTACGTCCTTTATACCGCTGTAGTTGATTACTACTACCGATGCAAGCCAATCGTGTAACGCCTGTTTTTTGGGAGAGAAGAAGGCGAATATTTCTGTGACGTTAAATGTTAATACGAGAATCAAAGCTCTTATAAAACAGCTAGTTACACCGACGAAATCGCCGTACAACGTTATGACGCGCATATTGAGCCAGCTCATTCCGAATGTACGGTTCTTGAAAGTCAATGAAAAGAAGAAATATAGAAGGTCGGCGAACATAAAAATGAGATACGTCAACTTATTGAACTGAAAAACTGCGGGCCAATATTTTGCTATCATCCCAGAGTAGCCTGCTATGGAAAATTTAGCGGAAATTGCGATTAAGATGAATCCGAAAACAGCGAAAAGAATAAAATAGAGCACGCGAGCGATCGCTAGGTCGAGGATGTATGCGATTATCTTAATAATGGGATTGGCAAACGTTCCTTCAGAATGTGTCGCTGTTCCGTAAGGGTTGAAATCGGGCGGGCGTTGAGGAGCAATCTTTTCTTCTAGCGTTTCTTCGACGCCGATTTTTATCTGGTCGTCTGCAACGGCGTATTCGACTTCCGTGCAGGTTTTGCACATCAACTTTCCCTTGCGGATGGTCATACATTCGCTGCAATAATAAATACTGCATTTTGGACAGATGGTAGTTGCGCGCCTGTCTGGATGATGATAGCAGTTTACGGAGATTTCTTCCGCGCGGCTCTGCGGTACGCTAGATACCGATTCTTGAGAAGACTCTTCCTCTGCCTGATATTCCCAAAAACCTTTGCTCATAACAATCCATCAAGCGACCAAACGCTTGCCCCGAATCAAGACAAAGTGGAGACGATCGGACTCGAACCGACGGCCTACTGCGTGCAAGGCAGCCGCTCTCCCAACTGAGCTACGTCCCCTTGATGCCGTACTCGCGAACATTACATGGGTCGACCTGGACTCGAACCAGGGACCTCATCCTTATCAGGGATGCGCTCTAACCAAGCTGAGCTACCGACCCACGTCCGTTGATTGTATCTAAAGACCCTGCAAGTGTCAACGAGTAGATGCGCTTATTGTAGTCAAGGACATAAAAGTGCATTTTATCGTATTTGTGATTTTCTTATTGACATTGTATTATCAAGTTTTTCTGATTGAGGTTGTCGAATGACTCGCGTTCCAGTGTTCGCGTTATATACAGTGTATTTATCGGTGTTGTTAGCTCTTTATCTACTCATGTTATCGTCCTGCTCAACCGACACTACGTCGCATAGATTCTCCACTGAAATCAAGGATATAGATAAGAACCTAGCAATTTCGTCATCTTTCAAGGTTTCAGGCGATGTGTTTCCCATATCCGACATTTCTGTATCTAAGGAAATGACTTTAGCAGATGTGATTTCCGAAGTGCACACGCTTACGTCAGTTTACGATGTAGATGCGCTGTTATTCACCGAACTTAAATCGCGCTTTATTAGCGATCTTGCGACATTTAGCGGTGAACGATTAGTATCCAAAGCGCCTTTAGGCGAGCAGAACAAAGTCACAGATTTAACTCTTGTGTATCGTGACGACAGTTACAAGTTGTTCTGGGGATACTTGAACAAAGGCGATTACGACTTGAACGGAGAAGTCGGCGTGCCGGATATAACGCCGATTGCGCTTCATTTTGCTCATTCTCGCGCTGGAATTGGCATGTTCCCGGACAGCTTCGACGATGTAATAGACGGCGACAACACAGGCGAAATAGGCGTGTCTGACATCACCCCGATCGCACAGAACTATTTGTCTAACATCGCAAGTTACAGCATTCAAATGAATTCGAGCGAAGGAGCCGAGTTTATCGAAGTTACAAATGTGTCTATTGACTCCAAGCTAGGGGGCGATGGAGTTCTTTACTTTCAAACCGATATTCCGCAGGAACTTTGGGAAGCGTATCGAGTGCGTATCGTCCCACTTAATGATTTGGGTAATGCAGGTGAACCGTCGGTCGAAATCGAAATGCGCTTCAATGGCAACAGATTGCCGTTTGCGCGATTAGTTGCACAGCCGAAATCCGGAAGTGCCCCATTTACAGTCACGCTCAACGCTGGCGCATCATACGACGAAGACGGGAGCATAGTTTCCTACACATTCGATTTTACTAACGACGGCGTGTGGGATCAAAATACAGGCCCCCAATCATGGACTAAAAAGACGTACGATATACCGGGCGAATACACTGCGCGAGTTAGAGTGCGCGACAATCTTGGCGGTTACGGCTATGCAAGCGCTACGTTTACCGTTACAGAACATGTCAACGAGCCTCCGCTTGCTGTTCTTGTCGCTGATGTCACGAACGGAATCAACCCGCTCGTTGTGAACTTTGATGCAAGCGCAAGTTCCGATATCGACGGGACGATTGTGAGATATGAATGGGATTTCGACGGGGACGGCACTTACGATCTCGATTCTAGTTTGACTCCGTCTGCATTGTTTACGTTCGACATCCCGGGCGATTATATGGTAACAGTGCGCGTAACGGATGACGGTGGACTGACAGACACCGATGTCGAAGCGATAACGGTAAACTAAAACACTTCAAACAGCAAAAAAAACCGATAACGCCTGCTTTTTGCTTTCAAGCGGATATTTCCTTTCCACAATACCTTGACGGAGTGTTGATGTTTCAGCTTGCGCCGGGGGAAACGAAAACATACGACCTGCCGCCTGGAGATCACATAATCAGCAACTCGCTCGATTTTGAAAACGACAATAATGCCGCTTATCTTTGGTTCGACGTGAAGACAAACGAGACTCGCTTAATCGAGATTCGCAAACGAAATTAGTTTTTTTGCGACTTCTCTGAAGCATTCGGGTTACACGCTGGACTGCCGCGTCGAATTCAACCTTCTTGCTGCTCCAAATGCTTAAATCCCCATTTGAATTTTTTCATAAGAGTGTTGAAGAAATCGAAATCGGTTAGTCGAATGAGTTTTAGTGGTTTAGAGTATTTTGTAACCAAGACTGAATCGCTCTTCTCAAGATTATAAAATACCTGCCCGTCGAAAGTAGCCATTAAAGGCGTATTGGACAACGTCGGAGTCACTTTAACGATGCTTGTGTCTTGGACGACTACGGGGCGTATGTACAACGAATGCGCACAAATCGGTGTGAGAATTATTGAATCAAGCGTAGGCGCGAGTATCGGTCCTCCTGCCGCCATCGAATAAGCCGTGCTGCCGGTAGGGGTGCTGACTATCAAGGCGTCTGCATAGTAGGTTACAAGATAACTATCGTTAATACTGCAATCCAATTCGAGCATTCGCGGAAGCTGGGCGTTCCCGATTACTACATCGTTCAGTGCAACGTTCTGTGCTACGACTTCCCCTTTGCGGATTATCTTTCCTTCAAGCGCTAATCGGTCTTCAGTTTCAAAGTTACCGCTGTCGAGCGCATCAACAAAGTCCCTAAACGCTTCAAGTTTTACTTGGCAAAGAAAACCTAGTTTACCTACTTCTACGCCAATTATCGGTATGTTCGATTGAACCGCAAGTCTGCTTGCACCCAAAAAAGTGCCGTCTCCCCCAACAACTATCAGCGCATACAAGCCATTATGTTCGTCCAGGTTTGCAGGTTCGGAAGGGTTCAAGGCGTTCATGTTCGCTCGAATAATCGTGTAATCGAAACCTCTTTCTCTAAGAACCGAGATGATACGTTCTTCAAGAAACTGGTCGCTCACACGATAAGGATGCGGAACAATTCCTACTTTTCTATTCCCCATAGTTCACCAACAGGTTAAAGAGAAAGAATACTTTCGTATCGCTGATACGATAGCTCAAATTTATAATGCACGCAAACTGATTAAATCACTTTATGAATTTGTTCAGAATAGCGAAGTACTCAAGATTACCCGATGCGCCTTTAATTGGACTTTCTAGCGGTTCTGAACACCACAAACCGAGCTGCTTGATTGAATCCAACGTTGACTGGACAACTTCTTGTCTCAACTTATCGCACTTAACAACGCCTCTTACATAACTAGGTTCAACGCAAAGCCTCTTGGGGATTTCGAACTGCGGCTTAACTAGCAGGACGACTATCCCATCGTCGCCGAGCAGAGAAACGACATTTTTTACAATTGTAACGGCTGAAATGTGGTTAACGTCTATAGTGATTATTTCAGCTTTATCAGGTATGTCCTTACTGGTTAACAATCTTGCGTTTGTCCGCTCAAGTACCACAACTCTTGGATGATTGCGCAGCCCCCAGTCCAGGATTCCGTACCCTACATCAACGGCATAAACCTTTGTCGCGCCGTAAGCGATCAGGCAGTCTGTGAATCCTCCGGTTGACGCGCCAATGTCTATGCAAGTCTTGCCTTCAACTTCCACATTGAACTCATTTATCGCATATTCGAGTTTTGTCCCCCCCCTGCTTACAAACCGAAGTGCGCTAGTTACAACTCGAATCTGCGCGCTGCAACCGACTTCGGCGCATGGGTTGTATTCGGGAACGTTTTCGACAAGAACGCGCCCTCGTCGTATTTGAAAAACAGCATCGTCAACGTTGTTGAAATAAGAGCGCTCTATCAGGAGCTTATTAAGCTCAACCTGAACGCTGTTCATCACGGATTGCCGCCAGACGTAAACGGTACAATGTTGTATCCATAGAGATAAGCTAACGTGACAGCAATACCTACAAGCGCACCAACCGATACTTCGATAGGAGTGTGACCGAGCAACTCTTTGAATTCTCGCGCGAATTCCTGACGGTGAGACAGGAACTTACCGGCAAGCAGTTGTGGAATAATCTCGTTAAGCGCAGCCGCTTGATGACCTGCGCTTCGCCTTATGCCTGTCGCGTCGTATATTACCACAGCAGCAAGCACCGCTGAAATCCCAAACATGGTTGAATGAAATCCTTCTATCAAACCAACGCTTGTGCACAAACTAACAACGAACGCAGTATGACTCGACGGCATGCCGCCGGTGTCGATTAGCTTTGCGACGTTTATCCTGCCTTCCGTAACAAGGTAGATTATCAGTTTCAAGCCCTGGGCTATGATCCATGACAACATCGCCGAGAATAAAACCGGATAGGTAGTAAAATAATGCATAACAGACAACTAAAGAAAATCAACTTTAATAATAACGCATTACAAGTCATATTCAAATCGCGATAGGCGAATCTCCCTTTTTCAATAGTTAACCGAGTCCTACTCGAATTCTATCCCATAAATCCGAGAAATCTACAAGTCCGACTCGATTCGCTATTCCCATCAGAACGAACAGCTTTTCTTCGCCGTTTGTAGCGTCGAAAAGAATGTCCTGAACGCCGCCGAAGAACGTTTCGCTTTCGGAGAAGTCAAATGGTGCGCTGAAAGGAGTTTTAGAAACAACATTACCATTGGGATCTATGAAGAAAACTTCGTCTGTATTAAAGCTTGCGGCAAGCACTCCTATTCCCGGAAGTCCCGCAAAGCTTGACACGAATGTATAGTCGTCAGTAATCACGATCGGATTGTCCGCCCCTCTCATAACAACTCCTGTGTCGAGACGAATGCGATAGATTTCTCCGCTTAAATTGCTTCCGATATATGCTTCTACGGGATTAAAAGCGATAAACGCGCTAGGAAGCGTCTCGCCCAAACCGAGCGAATAAGCTACCTCGTTGCGGATGGTGTCGTAAACCACGAGTGCGCCTTCGCTTGCTGCGTACGGCGTAAAGTCTGCATTGAACTGCGATTCGCCCGTGCAAACTACATATAGTGCGCCGCCTTCCCCGCCTGCGCACACAGTTGGGTTGACGAAATCGAGCGAGATAAAACGTTCGAGTGTAAATGTTGCGATGTTTATCACAGCTATACGTCCAAGCCCGTATATGGTTTCGATTCCTTGCGACGGGTCGCCAAATGTTTTTATTCCAGACAACGGAATGTATAGTTTCCCGCCTACTACCGCCATATCGCCCGGACCCACAAATGCGTATCCGTCGTTGACGCTATCTAATAGACTAACAGAAGAAACATCGACTGCATTTGAACTCGCGCCGAATCTGTAAACCGAGTTGGTTCCGCTTGCGCTCACATAACCGTTGTCGCCGCTGAAAACAATATCGTACGGTCCTGCGCCGACAGGCAGGCTTAAGGTGCGCTTGAGCGTGTAGTCGTTAACCGAGTGAACCATAATTGTATTTTCGAGTGCGTTCACTGTGTAAAGAAATCCATTCTTGACCGCGAATCGTGAAGGAGCATTACCGACAACGAAAGCATTTTTCACAACCGCCGCTTTAAGCTCGGATTGCGTTACAGGTTCTTCACCTTTCGGCAGCGGCGCGGGCTTAAATCCAGTTCCGCCTCCACCGCACGATGCAAGAAGAGTTATGCTCGCGGCAACAAAAGTCAACCTTAATAACAATGAAATCCTCATTAGTTTCTCCAAAGAAATTAGTTTACCAAGAATACTTAAACCCTACCTCGAAGTTTCTGCCCGGAAGCGGGAAATCGAGGCTGTCTCGTAAGTCGTCATCAAGAAGATTCGACGCCGAGAACGTTAATGCAATTCCGTCGTTTAGTTCTAATTGAAGCGCACACGTCAAGTCATCAGACGCCGGTGAGCGTAAACTGCCAAATCTGTCAACGGGAGCGGAATCCTCATGCAACCATCCAATACGCCATTCGAACTTGGCATGTTCGCCGTTCAGCGCTATTGAATACTTAAACGGAGTCCTTCCCGCCATCGGAAGTCCGCCGTCGAGATATTCAGCGTCGAGTTTCGTTATTGACGCCGACAGTTTCATTTCATCGTTGAATTCATATACGGTTTCAGCGAGGATGCCGCGTATGCGTACTGCGCCAGTATTTTCAGCCCGAATTCGATAGAGCGTGACAGGCACAAATTGAATCGATTCATCAAACCTCTGGTTGAATCCGCGTACAGTTATGTCGAGTAGTTCGCTATCGTAACGCAATCCCAAATCGAAAAACAAACCGCGTTCGCTGTCGAGATTCGGATTGCCGCCGATATACCCAGATTCAGGATAGAAAAGCTCGCTGAAATTCGGCCGTCTGAAAGAACGCGCTGCCGAACCTTCGATCTTGAAACCTCGTCCCAAGTCGTAAACGATTCCTGTATTAGCTTTCCAACTATGCTCATCGTCCGAATCCGCGCTCGCGCTTAGCGCTGTTGTTAGCGTAAGTTCGTCAAGATAAAACTCGTTCCACGTTGTGAAGTCGCTTGTCGTTCTCGCAGGATTGCCGTAATCGTCGTCGTCGAGTTTTACCGTATCTATATTGAGCTTCGCGCCGAAAATCGAGTTCGCGTATGGACGTCTGTACTGAACCGAAGCTCCAGCGCTGAATTCGCTCTGATTTGTCTTGATTGCATTTCCCAAGAATGGCGTCGGGTCGTCGAAACTCGTCTGCGATAGGCGCGCATAAATCGAAGAGGCAAGTTCTCCGTCATAACAGCTTTTATCGGTATAAGTGTATCCAGCAAGCGCAACGGTATCTTCCTGACGAGCGTCCGGAGATGGATATTCCGATAAACCCGGCACTCCGCCGATTTTGTTTGACACTACCAAAGTAAGATTTCGCGATACTTTGTCGTTTCCGTTTTCTAAAACTACTGCGAGAGAGTTTAACGTGCGATCGTTATTAGTTCTCGTATAGTAAAAACCGTCATGTCTAACGAACGGAAAATCGCCGTCGGTCGAGCTGTGCGCCGCGAATACCGAACCTCTTGAAGTTCCAAGACTGAACGGAATCTCCGCAGAAATCAACCGCGAATCAAAACTGCCGTACGAAACTCGAAACGAAGAGTTGCTTAAAGCGGAAAGCCTTAGATCCACTCCGCCGGCAAAACCCCCAAGCGAGCCGCAACCGCGTTCGATGAGCGCGCCGTGCGCCGCTCCGATAGGCAGAAGCGAAAGATCGAAAACTCCCGAGGTTTCAGGAGACAGCGGAATCCCGTTGAGGTAAAGCGATGACTGATGCGGAGCAGCTCCGCGTACGGATAAAACCGATAGATCATGCGCACCGCCGAGCGAGCGAACATCTAAACCTGCACTATCCAAAAGAGCCGCAACTCCGCCTATACCAGAATCGAAGTCGTCGAACTCAATGTAAATCGCATCAAGTCCAGGCAACGATTCAGATGTAGGCGACCTATCCGCCCCAACTTCAATCTCGCCCGCGTCTATTTCCTCGCCGTCGTCAATTTCGTCAGAATCGCTATCACTCGATTCAGTCTTCGATGCACCGCTATCGTGAGCATCCGTCGTGTCCGCATACACAAGCGACAGTGTTACACAATTTGACAGGGAGAGCGTCAATATAGATATACACACTATAAACAAATGATAAATCTTAAATTTCATCCAATAAGCCTGCCGCGTTTCATAAGCCACAAAAAAAACGGTACACCGAGAATTGCCGTAACCGCGCCGATCGGCAGTTCGCCCGATGTAAGCGCAGTTCGCGTCAGCGTGTCGCACCAAACCAAAACCGCCGCGCCGAATGCAGCCGTTAAAGGGAGCAATCTGCGAACGTCTCCGCCGACAAGCATTCTACATGTGTGCGGAACAATCAAACCGATAAAACCGATCAACCCTGCTGCCGATACGGCAAGCGACGCGAGCAGCGTTGCTATGCCGATAGTCCATACTTGCACCCAGCGCATATTCACGCCGATGCTTTCAGCGACTACGCTTCCGAGTTGCACTGCGTTGAGTTCGCGCGAGAACCGTAAAGCGACCAGATAGCACAATCCGAACCCGCCAATCATCCATGCAACTTCGTTCCATCCTGCTCCGGCGAGAGTGCCCATTAGCCATCGCATAACGAGTCCGAGATCGCCCGGTTTCGACCAGATAATCAGCACCGACAAGAGACTTCCCGCGAGAATTGACAGAGCGACGCCCGATAGAAGCAGCGAAATCGTCACATCGCCGCGAGTGCCGCGTGCAATCAACCACGCGCATATAACGGCGAGCGCTCCACCGGCTGCGGCGCATAAAGGCAATGGAACGGGAATAGACGGCGTCAAGACGAGTTTGACAACCGCTCCGAGCGCTGCGCCGCTCGACACTCCGAGAATGTACGGGTCGGCGAGCGGATTCCTGAAGTAACTTTGCAAAAGCAAACCGCTCACCGCGAGCGAAGCGCCGATGAAAAGCGCAGCGACGGCGCGCGGTGCGCGGAGTATCCACACGATATTCGAAACTACGCTCTCGTTCGATAAGTACTCGAACGGCGATATGAATACTTTACCGACAGAAAGTGCAACAACTGCGCCGAGAACAGCAATCGACAGCGCGGAAAAAATGTAAGCGCGCGTTCTCCGTTTCATGCTTATCCTAGTCTCAATGCCGAATGTTGCGCTTCTATCGTTCATTTTGTTTAGTCTTTTCTTGCCTCGTCAATGAATTTAACAAGTTCGTTCAAAGCGTCAAATATGCGCGGTCCGGGACGAAGCACTGTGTTCTCGTCCAAAATATATACGCGTTTTTTCCTTACTGCGGTTACGTTGCTCAATATAGGGTCGGCGTTGAGCGCAGTAAACTCGCAGCCGTCGTATGCGATACTTCTATTGTTTTTCGATTTCGTATCCAGTCGTTTCAGAACGACTATCACGTCAGGATCGGCAATCAAAATCTGTTCCGCAGAAAGCTGCGGCCAAGTCTGCCAAGGACTGCGCAGACCGCCTAAGTTCATCGTCGCAATGTTAACTCCGCCGGACATTGTTATCAAATCATCAATAAATGTCCCCTTGCCTGCAGTAATATATGGAGCGCTATGCCCGCCAATGTAAACGCGCGGTTTCCAAAGAGATCCGATCTCTCGCAATGCTCTACGCTTCACGCATACGTCAGTTTTTTTAACTATAAAGTCAGACGCTGTATCGTTCTTACCAAGTAATATCCCTATATCGCCGGTTTGCTCAAGTATTTCGGTCAACGTTTTGGGAAGCTTAAAAGTCGCGATTGAAATATTGAGCTTATCGAGTTGAACAACTAGTTCTTTCGGAACGCCTTGATGCGCTAGAACGAGATCGGGCTCTAGAAGAGCGATTGATTCTACAGACGCGTTCACAATCCCGCCTACCGATTTCACTTTTTTCGCCTCGCTAGGATAATCGCAGAACTCCGTTCGTCCTATTTGTGACGCACCGGCGCCGAGCATCCAAATCGTTTCCGTAATCGCAGGCGACAGTGACACTACGCGATCAGGTTGAGCAGCGATAATCACATTTCTGCCAAGCGCATCGGTGTATTTGTATGGATAAATAGTTGCAGCGCTTGCCGATTGCATCATACAGAATAACAAGACGATGGAACTGCATACGAAAACCCATTCGTTCATTTGTTTGTTGCTTCTTGATAATGCAGCTTTAACCATTCCAATAACCTCTTTCTTCCGATTTCATTACGCCATCTGGAGTTCGTTCGATTCGCGACGGGATTACCGCGTTCACTCCGTTTGAAAGGATTTCAACTCTATAACCGCTTGGATATAGCCTAGACAAATTCCCCGTGTCAATCAGATGACAAGGTGCGCCGTCAGCGAGAATCGAACCTTCTTTCATTAAGATCATGCGCCCGCCGAGTACTGACGCAAAGTTTAAATCGTGCGTGACTACGACAACAGTTTTTCCTTCTGAACTAAGCTCACCGAAGAGCGATACGAGTTCCCCAACATGCTGTAAATCGAGATCGCTAGTAGGTTCGTCGAATAGGACAATGCGGGAATCTTGCGCAAGAACACGCGCTATATGCACACGACGAAGTTCGCCTCCCGATAACTCGCCGCTCGACC
>CAZRQJ010000046.1:0-14096 GCA_964602075.1 uncultured Planctomycetia bacterium | reverse complement strand
ATTTTTTGTCGGCAAGCACTTTTTTGAGCGTTTGATATGTTTCCGCACAATAACGAAGCGCTTCCGAAAATGAAGGAGCACCGATAGGTACTACCATGAACTCCTGAAAATCCACATTGTTGTCGGCATGTTTCCCGCCGTTCATCACGTTCATCATCGGCGTAGGCAGAACGTATGAGTTCGGACCGCCAAGATAAAGGAACAGCGGCATGCCGTAATGCGCGGCGGATGCATGCGCGCAGGCGAGACTCGTTGCGACTGTTGCGTTTGCGCCTAAGTTTTCTTTGTTGCTGGTGCCGTCGAGTTCCTTCAAAATAAAGTCAATTTCGCGCTGGTTCGTTGCGTCGCAACCGAGAAGTTCGGGCGCAATCTTGTCGCGTACATTCTCAACCGCCGTTTTGACGCCTTTTCCGTTGTATCGTCCTTTGTCGTTGTCTCTAAGTTCCTTTGCTTCGTGCTCTCCCGTGCTTGCACCGCTTGGAGCGATTGCGCGCCCTACAGTGCCGTCCTCAAGCATAACGTCAACTTCAACCGTGGGATTCCCGCGGGAATCGAGCACTTCACGTGCCGTAACTTCAGCGATGATAGACATATTGTTCACTCCCTTGCCAAATTTCAGCAGAAAGACGCGCGAAGTATACTCGAAAACCGCGATTCCGGTGTTAAAAATACGCGCGCCGCACTTGCGTTAATGCCGAAGGGGGGACTCGAACCCCCACGAGGTTGCCCTCACTAGGTCCTGAACCTAGCGTGTCTGCCATTCCACCACTTCGGCAAGGAGAAACATTCTATCAGGCGTGAAAGACTTCCGCAATGTAAACAGGCTTCGTCGCAATTTAGAAACTAATGAACCGCGCAAACTTAGCTAACGCTAAAAGGTTATTCCATTGTCCAAGTTATATCTTGGCCCTTGCCGCCGCGCCTGCCTTGGTCGTTGGTGTATGTAGCGGGTGTGTGATAGACGACGTACATCGTATATTCGTCGCGCTTAGTCGGTGTGCCAGTGTAACTTATCGGGTACATAACGTCTTCTTCGCGTTCCGAATGATCCCATATTCCTAGCGCGTGACCAACTTCATGCGTAGCGACGTCATGAACAGATTGAGCTGTCTGCTGATTCATGCCGACGAATGTGGCGAGTCGAACCGTTATTGGGATTTCGAGCTTGTTGTCTTTAACGCTCCACTGTGCTATGCCTGATGTATTTCCGCCGAGCGACTGCACCCATGTAACGCTTATTTCGGCGTTAGCTTGAACATCTGTAAACGCTAAGTGAAACAAGCCCCATCTGTCCGCTACAGCGTTCCATTGAATGATTCCGTCGCGGGCGGCTTGATAAAATTCGGGTTTGTAACCGTTCACGCCCGTTCCATCCGCGACATACACTTCGACAAGTGTGTTTTTCATAAACCGAACGACCCAGTTGTTGCCTGTGCCCGTCTTGAACGGATAGCTGCCGAGCGGGTGCGTCATTTCAGCGAGGTAATCTAGGTTGTCAATCGTCACGCCTTCACCGATGATTTCTCGCGTAGCAGGTGTAAACACCATATAAGCGTCAGTCGGCGTCAGCGTGTATGTTCCGTTTTGAACCGCTGTAAAGCTGAATGTGCCGTCCGATCTTGTAGTCGCGTTTAATACATCGCTGCCGTTTGTCAATGTTAATGCTACATCGCTCATTGGCAGGTTCTCGTCGTTGCGTATTGTGCCCGAGAGGTCGAACAACCCGTGAGATGCAACGAAGTTCACGTTGCCATAATCTGCCTTATAAACCGTTATGTCGTGCGATACTGGGTCGAATTCGTAGGCGTTATTTTCAGGCGTTATCGTATAATCTCCGTTGACTATGTTGGAAAATTCGTAATGCCCAGCAGCGTTCGTCGTCAGAGGGGTTTGGCCCGTCATATTGACCGTAACACCTTCCAGCGGATTGCCGTCGAGTGTTATCGTACCGCTAACCATATATGTTTTTGGAATCACGTTAAGCGTGAAATCGCGCTGTGTAATTCCAAACTCGGTTTCTACAACGAGATTTGCTGAATAGCCGCCGCCGTCGAGAAGCGTTACCGTTGGAGACTGCTCGCTTGAAGTATTCGGATCCGCGCCGCCACCGAAATTCCAAGCGTAAGCGTATGTTCCGCCTCCTGAAACGACAGCGCTGAACGTAATGCTCTCGCCTTCATTTCCGCCTAGCGGCGAGATTGATTCAATCTGCGGTATCAAAGCCTGCACAAAGTTGCTTAGTGCGCCTTCGTTGCCAGCGCTATCGAGTGGACGAACACGTATATATTTCTTTGAACCTTCGGGTAGTTCGATTTCAAAACGCGGCGGCATTGCGTTTATTCTTGATTCGTACGATACTCTCGCTATTTCAACATAGCTGCCATTGACTGTATCGCTTGTCACGATGCTGTATGACGCTACAGTGTTTAGATAGTTTTCGGCGATGGGTGTGATGTCTGGAATTCCGATTTCGCCGTCAAAACTTCCGTCAATCCAGTTAAGCAGCGCGTCTGTGCCTGCTGGAAGCAAATAGTTGGATGCAATCGGTGTTATATCGGGGATGCCGACTTCGCCGTTCAAATCGTAATCTGCGCGATTCGCATATGTCCAACTCAAGTATCCCGTTAACTCGCTATACGAAAGGTTTGTTACCCTGCCGCTGTCTCCTTGCGGCGCATCGCTTACGAATTTTCCGCCGTTTACATACGCTTCTTCAATTAGCGCGAGTTCGAATACGCTTTTCAACTCGTTGAAATCGGCGTTTGATATACCTTCAGGTGCTTTGGTCTCGCCAAGTTCAGCAATCAAGTCCGAAATATCTACTACTTCGGCTTGAGTTTCGTCTTCCGCATTTGTGTGTGCTTGTTCAAACGATAGCTGTTGATAATTGTGCTTGTCAAGCGACCGAGTGTCACTCGTGAAACGCTTCCCGCCCGAACAAGATGAAAGTAAAGATAAAACTAAAACCGTAGCCGCCGCACAAAGAAACAAGGCGGTGATCTGTGAAACACGCATGCAGCGCAAACCTCCGTAGCGTATGCCAAACAGATTATAAGTTTGATGCTCTAATCATCAAGCGTACGATGCTTTGAACAGAAAATCACACTTGGAAATCAATTCTAAACCCTTTCGTGTAAACTATTTGTTTATGGACAAAAAAATTAAAACTGCTTATTGGAGTTTATCAGGCACGCGCGTCAGCCTGCTGCGTCCGTTGGTAATGGGTATCCTTAATGTCACACCGGATTCTTTTTCGGATGGCGGGGTGTACTCGACACTAGATACAGCGATATCGCGAGCGTTTGAGACGCTCGATGAAGGAGCTGATATTCTCGACGTCGGCGGCGAATCGTCGCGACCGGGAAGCGACGCTGTAGATCTGCACGTTGAACTGCGACGCGTTATCCCAGTTATCGAGCGTGTCATCGTCGAACGCCCAAACACGATTATTAGTATTGATACCTGTAAGTCGGAAGTTGCTAAAGCTGCGCTGGATGTAGGCGCAAAGATTGTCAACGATATAACCGCTGGTCTCGGCGACCCGAGTATGCTCGGCGTTCTATCGGACAGCGAATGCGGAATTGTCTTAATGCATATGCTAGGCACCCCAAAATCTATGCAAGAGAATCCGGTATACGACGATGTTGTAAACGAGGTAAAGGAGTTTTTGCGGATTCGAATCGAGGTGTTTGAACGGGCGGGAGTATCCATCGAACGAATAGCGATCGATCCAGGTATCGGGTTTGGCAAAAAGCTGCAACACAACATCGACTTGCTGCGCAACATATCAGCGTTAGACGAACTCGGTTGTCCCGTGCTTGTTGGCGCAAGCCGCAAGTCAATGCTTGGTGAAATTACGGAACGACAAGTCGGAGAACGTCTTGCTGGTTCAATTGCTTTGGCTTTAGCGGCAGTCAAAAACGGCGCAAAAATATTGCGTGTGCATGACGTTAAGGAGACGGTCGACGCGATTAAAGCGTGGAGAGCGATTAGCGATTCCTAGTAAAAATTCGCGTATCTCGTTTCCCATTCGAGGATCTTTTTTTCATATTTAGCGTACAACGCACCCATATTTCTATCGTGAAGTTCGTGCGCTATCGCTAATCTGTCTCGAATTAACATCCTTGCATCTTCCCACAGTTGAGCTTTAAGCAGCTCTTCTACTTCCTCATCTCTTTTACCAGCAGACAATCCCTCAATGAAACTGTGGATTTCCGATTCCATTTCTTTTCTGTAATCTTTAGACAGCGCGAACTCGCCTTCTTTGACTGTAATTTGCTCGCTTGATCCGGCGAGGTCTTTCACCTTGTAAAGAATGAAACCGAAGATAAACAAAACGACGGCGGCAATAGGAACGAATATCGCGAATTTTTTCATCTTCTCTTCCGGCGTCATATAGACAGTTTTGCGCGTCGTACCAAACTCGGCTTCGATAATGCGCCACGAATCACCGCTCTTTTGAAGCCTGAAGTTAGCCTTAACGTCCTTTTTAACTTCTTTGCCCATCGGCGTGTTATCGACATGACTCGTATCCAGCGGATGTTTTTGGCTCGAATAAAACTCTTCGAGTGCTTCACCGGCTTCTTTAAAGTCGGCGTCTTCTTTCATCTTCTCTACAGATTGCGGAGTTCCTTTTTCAAGGCGCTTTTCACGCGAATCGCCTACGCGAAGGGTTGTACGAGCAAACACGATAGATACATCCGCGAAGTATTTCTTTGGCTCATCCAGCGATTTCATAACCTTGACGCGAAACTTCTTAACATCCATCTTTTTGTCGTCGTAGTCGGCGAGATGCTCGCGAATATTCGATTCGATATCAGTTTTTTTATTTCCCATGTACCCATAGTTGTCCGCATAGAGCGCTAAAATTGCTGCAACATCGCCTGCTACAAATCCGCTACCCATGCGTTCAAAAACCGAGCGAACCTCGCCTTCCAGTTTATTCAACTCCGCAGCAGGTATGTCGGTAGAAGTTTTTCCAAGATCGACACCAGTGTTGAGTCCTTCCGCGTCACGCGCGTCGCGCTCTTCTTTAGCGAACTTACCCGTCGCCTCGCCATATGAACCCGGCATATCTTCGTCGTCGTCTTGCGCGTAAGCATTCGCAGCAAGAGCAGCAAGCAGAAATACGCAAAGCAAAGGAAGCGCAACAGCCAAGCGCATCCGCTTAGCCGTCGCGTTGCTGTTAATAAAATACATAAATTCCAATCCGATAATTTTGACGTAAAACATAACAGTGCGATTGTACCAGAGAAAACTATTTTTACATTTGAACCGTAAACACGATATTGAGCGTCACTCAACGTCCTTGATAACGCTTGCATAGTCCGAAGCGGCTTTAGTTTGAGCGACAATCCTGACCGAGTCTATGAGTTCATAGTACTTGTCGAGCATAGCTACTATTTCTTCATCGAGCTTCTGGAATTCCGCCATTGTGTATAGGATTTGTAATATTTTTTCTTTTGGCATACCGTCTCGGTATGGACGGTCTTCTGAAAGGGCGACAAAAACATCGGCGACCGCCATGATGCGCGATCCGGTATCCAGCTCCAATTCATCAGTATGAAATGGATAACCTCTACCGCTCAAGTGCTCATGGTGGTTGGATGCCCATAATGCAATCTCACTAATACCGTTGATTGATTCAAGCACGCGCCTGGTGTGATATGTATGCGCTTTGATGATTTCAAATTCGTTGTCGTCCAGTTTTGCGGGTTTTTCCAATATTTCAGCGGGAACCGATAGCTTGCCAAGATCGTGCAAATAGCCAGCAACGCGCATTCGTTCGCAGTCGTCATCGGATAACCCTGCAAGTTTTGCCAGCTCGAACGCGCACACTGCAACCCCGGCAGTGTGTGTTGATGTGAATGGACTCTTGAAGTCGATTACATGTGACAGAACGCGAGCGAATTCCAACAAACCTTCAGCATCGAAATCTACCGTAGTAACGTTTAGTTGGTTGCTTAGGACTCTGTCTAAGCTCTTTGACGATAGATCAAACCAGAAAAACTCCCGCTCGGCAACTTTTTCAAAAGCCAACACATATTCCGGGAAGAACATAACATTGCTTTTGCTGCTTATCTGTTCTGTTATATCTTTAGCGCTCGATAAAAGGTTTTCTATACCGACAGTCAACACATCGATCCTGTCGGCAAGGTGGATAAGGTGCGAAAGCATTGGCACTGCTAGTCCGTTATGGATACGACCTTCGCCGTACTCCCAATAGACGTGATGAAACCGTATCGCAGCAGCAGCTTCCGCAAGGATTTTGAAATTTCTTAACATCCTATAACCGAGTTCAGAGTGTTTGTGTGGGAACTTCATCTCGAATTCGAGTGTATCAACGCGATCTTTGAGAGAAAACGCGCCAATATCGTGCAATGCCGCGGCTATGATGGCGGATTCGCGTTCTTCCAATGTCATACCGAGTTCCCTAGCGAGCGCATCCGCTATATACGCACCACGTTTATGGTGGTCCGCCATCGTCGGACTTACGAGATCCGCCGCGTTGGATAACGAAAGCACTAGATCGAGTAGCTTTATCGAGAAAAGACCGCTCATTTCAACTCCAAAAGTTGGTTCAAAACCCGAATTATGCGATGTACAAACCGGCGATGATTGCCGATAACAAGATAGTGACCGCAAACACCAAAGTGAAACACCCAGTTGATTTCTGTTTAACACTGTCGAGTCCGCTGTTGTCATCAGCCGAATCCATGACGGTAATGTCGTTTAAGTTCTGCGCGCTTTTAGTTTTTTTCTTTCTGCCGCTCTTCTTTTTGCCGCCAATTCTGTCTGTATCGGTATATGAAACACCGGTGCCGGGAATCCCCACGGTTTTAGTGATTCTATCCTTGCCGACTGTGACACGTGCGCCGCGCCTACCGAAAGAGACGGACGGTCCGCTCTTGCTTATGTTTAGACGCACTCCCGGCGCAATTTTTACAGATCTGCGAAATTTAAAGCCCATAGATAAACCCTCCAGCGTATTATACATTGGAGATGAGTAGATTAAGCAAATTTGTGTCGTAATCGCGCTCGTGATTCTATTTCTCTACAAAATTGTATGGCGATAAGTCATCGAAGCAGACCGCTTGATCCACTTGTGCGATTGTCGTGATTGAGTGTTGCGTAAATGGATTACTTAAAAAAACGCTGAATTGAGTGCAGAAAAAATGGCCAGGGACAGAGTTGAACTGCCGACACAGGGATTTTCAGTCCCCTGCTCTACCGCCTGAGCTACCTGGCCAGTTGGGGAAACACGACAAAAGTGGCGGGGCTGACGGGGATCGAACCCGCGATCTCCTGCGTGACAGGCAGATATGTTAACCGCTACACCACAGCCCCATAACGCACCGTTTGCCGCGAACAATTATTTTACATGCTCTAACTTCGTTCGTCAAGAAAAGTATGAGTTTTTGAACTTCAATATTACCTTTTTTGTGTTAAAATTACAAACCTCATTACTAAGGTCTGGGGGTTATGGAACTGTTTTTGTGTTTTGGAGTCTTTTATCTTTGGCATGGTGATGGCTGTAATTTCTGTGGACAATCGATTTAACGCAACCGAGATGAACGAAATCATCGCTCGTTGCCAGTTGGGCGAGCGCGAGGCGTTCGATGAGTTGATTACACGCTATCAACGTTATGTATTCAATCTTATCTACCAACACTTAGGCAAGGATGTAGATATTGAAGATATTGCGCAGGAGATATTCATAAGAATATTCAGGTTCATAAAGAAATTTCGCGGCGAGGCGTCGTTTGAAAGCTGGGTATACAAGATTGTCCTCAACTACTGTAGAAGTTACGCGCGCCGCAGATCTATTTTGAACCGAATTTTCTTTGTGCCTGTCGAGCGTGAAGATGACGATAGATCGGTTGACATTATCGACAATCAGGCGGGAGCGGAGAACAATCCGATGAAGCTTTTCGAGCATCAAAAGATAGCATCCGACATTTTAAGAGAATTACGTAAACTGCCAGACATTTATAAAGATGTTTTGATAATGCGTGAGGTCAATGAGCTTTCTTATGAGGAAATATCAGCGATTTTGGGTATATCAATAGGGACGGTTAAGTCTCGTATATCCCGTGCTCGTTCTATGATTCGGGAAAAGGTAAACATTTAGTGGAACGCAACGAATTTTTCGAACTTATCAGTCTTTATCTCGATAACCGACTCGAGCCTGATAAGCGCGCAAAGTTTGAAGAAAGATTGAAAATTGATTCAGCGCTTCGTGCGGAACTGGCAGCGCAGCGTCGTATTAAGAGCTACCTTCAACATCTGCCGCGGGTAGAGATTTTAAACGACAACTTCAAGAAACATCTGCTTCGACGTGTCGAGCGTGAAGTGATTCCACCGCGCAGAAATTATCGGCTCAATTACGCCACAGTCACATTAGCAATGGTGTTTGTAAGTTTTATGCTTGGCGGAGCAACGTTTGCCGTGCGCTGGGGGTTGGAAGAGCTTAATAGGTCAGAACGCCTGATAGTTCAAGTTGGCTCAACAAGCGCTCCGCTGTCGGCTGAAAGCGAAAGCCGTTCACATCTTGCCCTCGCTGAAAGCGCTAAAGAACATGTGATGTTTGACGTTATCGGAGTATCGCCAGAAGTGTTCTTTTCCGAGGTTCTGCTTAGCTACAAGCAAGGCGAAGTGATGCACGATATTGTCGCACCATTCTTTTCGCAGACTAACATCTTTGAAGGTGCTACGGTCAGTCCGCCCGATTTGAGTTTATTGAAAGGCTCTAAGGATTGGGTTAAATTTAGCAAGAGTCTGCCAACCGAAGTTCATATAATCATTCCTAAATTGCTCGAAGATCAATTCAAGGACTTTATGACTCGTCAGAAAGGCGTTGTTCCTTATATGCAAACTCAAGAGCAAATGAAAACAAACTACCAGAAGGAAGCCAAATTCATTTGGGTAGATATAAGATTTAAGTCATTTGCGACGACAGCCGAAACTTCAATCGAAGACTAGTATTTTGTCGGCTTGTTTTGTTTCTTCGATTTCACTTCTTCCTTGAATTTGTTGAGCGCTTTCTCCTTCTCATCTCGAATGCGCTTTACTTCATCCTCGTCTTCAGGAATCCTGCCTGCAAAAAGACTCGCTCGAACTATGCGTCGAATAGCCCATATGGCGAAAACTAATACAACTATGAATGTTAAGGTTGTTAGAGCGGTGAACTTGTTTAGTAATGCTGCACCAACAGTAACAGGGATAAAATCAGACATTTTTTTCTCGGTTACGTAACGGTCTTAGCGAACTCGTCAAACTCCAGAAATTTATCGTCGGGCCATAAATATACAAATTTACTCTTTGAATCTCTGTTCTGCGCGACAAATTCGCTGAAACATGCTTTATGGATACCGACTTGGCAGTCGAGCAAAACTACCGATTCGGTGTCGTAACTCATATCAAGAAGGCAGTGTTTACAGCTCTTATGCAAGAAATCATTCAAGTCGATCGTGAGTTCACCTATTTCCGTCTTGATCCGCTCCTGCTCTTCAGCTATTTTGGCTTCCCGTTCGCGTTGGAGTTTTCTCGCTTCCGCTAATGCTAGAAGCGTGTCTTGCTCTTTTCTGAATTGCTGGTCGATTTGGGCGACAGGATTTCGTTTAAGACTTTCTTTTAGGTAGTTGATTACGAGCAACAATGAAACCACAAGAACAGTTACAAAAATTGTAGGTATAAAAATCGAGTTGAAGGCGGTGGCGGAAGTTTCAACTCCCTGCAAAACAAAAACCAGCACATTGTCCAGCGGCATGAGCGAGAGCTTTGATTCGATAATCATTCGTCGTCTCCTTTAATCACTGCGCCTTCGAGCTTTTCCTTGCCTTCTTTCTGTAAACGTTCAAGCTCTTGCGCCATTTTATCAACGCTCTGGCGAACTTCGCTTCCTAAAATTCTATAACTTGTTTTCCATCGTTGAAATAGGTAAATCATCAATACAATGAGGAAAACAGCTATGACAGACAAAAAGAAAGCAAACATTTCAGGAAGAACGTATAAACGCAACGTGAATACCACGCAGCAAAAAACAATGCAGAGATTTATCAACCAAGAGAGTGTGATCGACCACATTCGTTCGACGGGATTCAGGAGTTTATGAAACCTGCTTTCGGACCGCCAAGCCCATGCGAGCACGGCTAGGGCGACTATTGAGATTATGCAAGCACGCAGGTCGAGTCCTGCACTCAAGATCGCCCTCCTATAGGTCTGATGTCAATATCGCGAAATTCGCCGTTAAGCATCTTTTCGTAGGCTACGGTTGCAGTCTTTGCTTTCAGGTCTATGTCGTCTATATTGATGCAAATGAGCCAGCCTTCCCCTGATGTATCGACTAAATAAACCTTATCGTAATAGGGACTCATCTCGATAATTTCGCATCTGCGGGGAATGTCCACGAAACCGAGCGCTCGCCCTTCTTCGACATCGACAACAACAAGCCGTTTGCCGGTTGAGTCGGTAACGGGAATATACAACATTTTGCCGTCTTTGTCCGACGCGATTTGCCTGCATCGTCCGACTTTGATTCGTTTGACTATCTCATAAGAGTAGCGGTCTATCACGAATACCATTTCGCGTCTAATTGTCGAAACGAAAAAGTAATCGCCTCCTTCAGGAAAATGCATATCTATCGGAGCAGTGTTTAGTTCGATTTGATGAACTAGTTTTTTTTGTGAGAAGTCATAAACCCAAACTTTTGAATCTTTAGAATCTATTGCAAAGATCATGCCTGTTTTAGAATCGAAGGAAACTTCATCAACAAGTTTCATTTCGCGTGCTCGGTAAAGGACAGGTTTTCTGCCTCTATCGGCTTGTTGAGTGAGGTCGTACACGTCGAACCCATTTGCCATAAAATCTGTGCGTGCACCGTTGACAACGATCAGTCGTTGGTTGTCTGTGAATATAGCCAAGTCTTGAGGTATACCGTCAACTTCGATGCGTTCGGTAATCAAAAAACTATGGGCATCCATAACGGTCACTTTATTTTTTACGTCAACGGCATTGGATATATATGCGTTCTTACCGTCGGTGGAAAAAATTAACTGACGGAGTCCGTCCGCAACAGCCTGTCGTCTTTCAACTTGTCCTGTGTCGCCGTTTACGACGACGAGTTCGTCTGGAGCATGGTTCAAAAGGAAGAGTCTGACGCCGCGATCGCGTGCGGCTTGCGCGGCGAGAATTCCGAACCAAACGAGCCAAAACAAAAGCTGTACCGCGAAGAAAATCGTTGCGATGCGAGCCGTTCTGGATGGTACGGATAGTTGTTTAACAGTTGTCGAAGTGTTCTTAGTCATGTTCGTCATCTTTAAGCACCAAATCTCTCAATTCCGATACGGCATTCGGTAGGAACACCTTCAGAACTTTAAGTATATCACGATTCGACACTCCTTCGCCTCTAAGTTTGACGATTGAAGCTGCGATTTGTTTCCGATCGCGCTCGCTCATTGTCACTTTTTCAGCTCCTCCTTTTCCGCCTTCTACAACAAGCGTAAATTCACCCTTTTCTATGTACGATATGTTTGTTCTGTCGGCAAGCTTGAACGTAATTATCTGCTCGAAGAGCTTTGTAAGCTCACGCGCTATGACGACGCTTCGCTCGCTGCCGCAATGGTCCGCTAAATCGTCGAGCAGCGCTTTGACTCGTGTTGGTGACTCGAAGATAATCGACGGCGCATCGCGCTTGGCAATCGCTTTAAGACGCGCGTCGCGCTCAACTCCTTTACGCGGCAGAAATCCTTCAAACGCGAACCGAGCGTTCGCGAACGGCGCATAGGCGAGCGCGATAGTCGACGCGCTCACGCCCGGCACAACTTCAACCGCTATTCCGCGAGCGTGGGAGATGGTTACAAGTTCCTGACCCGGATCGCTGACTGTCGGCATACCGGCATCCGTTACGTAAGCGACGGTCATTCCCGATTCGAGCTTGGCAATAACCAAATTTATGCGTGATTCATCGCTCTGTGCGTGAAGGCTTATCAAATCCTTTGCGGGAATTCCGAAGTGTGCGAGTAACGTACGCGTCCTTCGTGTATCTTCGCAAGCAATAGCGTCAACAATCTTCAACGTCTCGACAGCGCGAAATGTCATGTCGCCAAGGTTGCCGATTGGCGTTCCAACTAAATATAGTTTTCCAGACTTCTCAACCATTTTGTGTGTAAATTAAATTCATTTCTTAATTCTGCCGATTCGTGTTCGGAAAGGCGTCGGTATCGGTCGTTCGTTTCGCTTTTTTCTTTATGGCATACGGGTTTACTTTCTGAAGCATAACCGCAAGCGCATAAAACTCCTCGCGCGAAATGTCTTCAGGGCGTACATCGGGACTAACACCAGAAGCTTTAACGGCATCCATCGCCTGATCGTTCGTGAACACGTTGAACACGCGCACGATTGCATTAGGGATTTTCTTTCGGCGATGTTTGAAAACTCCTTCGATTAAATCGAAAAAAAAGTCCGAATGAGGCAGCGCGTCTTCGACGTTTGCGATCGGTGTGAGCGCGATAACAGTCGAGTGAACTTTCGGCGACGGTATGAACGATTCGGGTGGCGCATCACATACTATTTCCACGTTATAGTAGGTTTGAAACCATATAGACAAACTGCCGTATGCCTTACAGCCGGGAGAAGCCGACAATCGCGCCGCAACTTCTCGTTGAATCATAACGCAAACGAGTTCAATCCAGTCCTGATATTCGACAATCGCATGTGTGAACAGGTGCGTAATCTGATAGGGCAGATTGGCGCAGATTTTCACGCGTTCCTTCGTCCCGTTCGCTTTCCAGTCCTCTTCAAGCGTTTCCATAAGCTCGCCTAGACTGTAACTATTGAAACTCTTTTTAAGCAAGCGAACATTAGGGCAATCCGCTAACTGCTTATCGAGAAATCCGAACAGACTGCTTTCAATCTCGAATGTGTAAACCTTGCCGGCATCGTGCGCAAGCCTGCGCGTCAGAGTACCTAGTCCCGTACCCACCTCGACGACCGTATCGCGATCGGTCAACCGTGCTCGACGAGCCAGTGATTCTTGTATGTTCTCGTCAACTAGAAAGTTCTGTCCGCGAGCGCGAGTCGGATTGAACCGCAGTTCTTTAAGCGATGCTCGCACGTAGGCTTCAAGATTCACCCCTAAATGTTATCACGACAGCTTCACGAACGCTAATCATGCACGAGCGATGCTATCATTCACGTGTGCTTGCCAATGTCGAACTGTTCGGTATAGATATTGTGTGTGCGCCACGTTCCGATATACTTCGCTTTGTTCTCGACGAAGCGGCGAACGGTCGCCAGCTCGCGATTGTCACACTCAACGCCGAGATGATAGTCAACGCTCATGGCGACGATAAGTTTATGGCGATTCTAAAAAGCCGCGACTTTGTCATTCCCGACGGGCAGGGCATCGCACGAACAACGCTCAAGGTATACCGACAGGAACTGCCCGTTTATCCCGGCATAGAGTTTGCATACGACCTGCTTCTCGCCACCGCCGACCCTTCAAGCGCTCATCCGCAATCGGTATTTCTGCTGGGTTCGAAGGACGGCATCGCACAAACCGCCAAAGCGAATCTCGAAGCGCAGATTCCCGACGTTCGCATTACCGGTTTTCATCACGGCTATATCAAAGGAATAGACGATGAGATAGTCAAACTTGTGAACGAGAGTGGCGCGACGATTCTATTTGCGGGAATGGGCAGTCCGTTTCAGGAAGAATGGCTCGAACGCAACCGCTCGCGCCTCAACGCACGCATTCTTGTCGGCGTCGGCGGCTGTTTCGAAGTGTGGGCGGGAGTGTTTAAGCGCGCCCCGAAGTGGATAAATCGCATCAAACTAGAATGGCTCTACCGTGCGCTCATCGACCCGAAACGAATGAAAAGATTGGCGTTTATTCCGAAGTATTTACGGTTGGAGCGGAAGGAAATAAGGAAATGCAGGGATTGACCTGCGAGTCAACCATCCTCGAACGTGGTTATCTAGCTTGAGCAAGTAATTGGTTGTCATTGCAATTAGTACATACTACTGTGGTACAACAAAAGTATAACTATTAACAATCTTATATTTCACAATTTAACATGCTTGACAAATCGTTTTTT
>CAZRQJ010000045.1:6222-14250 GCA_964602075.1 uncultured Planctomycetia bacterium | reverse complement strand
CGAGGTTTTCGAGCGTTGGTATCATGCCGCTTAGCCAGTCCACGTCAAGATTCAGGTTCTTATGGTCAAGGTCGCGAACTATGTGTGTTTCAATTATATTGTCGAGTTTGTGCAGGTTTATAATAAAACCGGTGGCAGGATCGCTTTCGCCCGTAACTGTGACTTCGAGTTTGTAGTTGTGACCGTGCCAGTTCGGATGCCCGCACTTGCCGAAGATGCGCGCGTTTTCCGAATCCGACAGGGCTGGATTGACAAGGCGATGCGCCGCTGAAAACTCCGCAACTCGCGTAACCGTTACTTTGAAATCCGAGTTAACCATAGCAATCAAGTTTGCATGATACCAGCATCAATTCAATAATACGTGGACGGCATACGCATGCTACAATTCGTGCGTGTTACGTGATCTCAAGTATCGAATTAGAAACGCATTTCTGCGCTCATTTGCCCGATGTTGCATAGCGTTCATTGTGATTTCGCCGATACAGTGTGCTTACGCATTTGCGCGAGCAATAGCGCACATTTTCCCGTTTATTCAACCGCACTTGATACGCGGAGCGCGGCGCACAATTGAACTTGCACTCAAGCTTGAATCGAAAAGTGAAATTGACAAAATTGTTCGGGAATCGTTGCGTCATTTGGGATACACGGCAGTCGAGTTTGTAAAGATGGGCTATTCGAGCGCGGACTATATCAAGCAACTATGCCTTGAAGAGCGCGGTGGTATTGAAAAAATATGCGGATTTCTAGAACGCGGCAACGGATTAATCGGACTCGGCATGCACCTCGGCAACTGGGAGTTCAGCGGTGCTTATATCGCGGTGAACGGTATCCCTATTTTCGCGGTTGGCAAACCTCAACGTGACGAATTTTTTTCAAAACTCGCTTTTCCTTGGCGGGAGCGGCACGGTATCGTAAATATATATAAAGCCAGCGGAAAGCTCGACATGAAAATCGTACGAGCGCTTAAGTCAAACTGCGTGCTCGCTTTAATAAGCGATCAAAACGGCGGCAGCGACGGTGTATTTGCCCCGATGTTCGACATCGAAGCGAGCACAATAGAGGGGCCCGCTGCGCTTCATCTTAAGTTTAAAAGCCCACTCGTGCCAATTTACGCATATCGAGTCGCTCCCGGCAAGCTAGTGTTTGTCGTGTGCGACGAAATAGACACTTCGGACATTCTTTTAGATCAAGACTCGCCATCCCCGAGATTGACTCACGAAGACCGTGTGCGGGAAGTTCTAACCCGAATTAACGCAGCATACGAGCGCATCATCCGCGAACATGCAGACCAGTGGCTTTGGATACACAAGAGGTTCAAAACGCATCCTGCTGTCGAGCCCGAACGTTACTAGGCAAATTGAGAGATTACAACGGCAATAAGATAGACTATTAAAAAAAGTCTTTTATAAATCCATTAAATTGGGTATAATCTATATCGGACGGCTTGTGCGTCGTCTAGCCTTGTACGCTTGATTGTTGTTGATTAATGAACTATATTGCATTCCTTAGGGAATCTTTTTGGGAGGCGATTGCCTGTGAACGCGCGTTTTTTTAATAGCCGCTTGGCGTTACTCGCTGCCTTTGTGCTCACAGTGTTGAGCGCATTTCTGCTAGCTTGCGGAGGAGGCGGAGACGATGGTGGAATTATTGTTCCACCGCCCGATCCGAATGCCGATCCGTCACGCCCAAGTATTTTCCGTTTGGTGCCTAATTCCGGCGCTCCCGGAACAGTTGTTGAAATTCAAGGGATAAATTTCGGCAAAGATAAAAGCACCAGCACCGTTAGTTATAACGGAGTTCTGTTAACTGTTGTCAATGGCGACGATGGCAAACCCCGCTGGACCGACACCTCGATTTTCGTGACGATTCCCAATGATGCTGTAACAGGTTTGATAATCGTTTCAAAGTCGGGCAAACAAAGCTATGCCGGTAAGAACGCTAAATTTACTATTGGAACTATTACTCCAGGCACGGATGGACCCCCGACAATCACGTCAATCTCCCCATCATCCGCTCAACCGGGCAATGTTCTAACGATTTCCGGTGAAAATTTCGGTACTAGCAGAGGCTCCTCGATAGTGCGACTGGGGACCGTTGTTTGCGAGATCAATACTCGTATCGATCCTTCGTCAGGCGATATCGTCGAAAAATGGACACCTTCCAATATTTCGATCATAGTACCGACGAAAGAAGAGTTCGGCGACTTACCTTTAATTTTACCGGTTTCAGTTGAAGTCGGGGGAGTTACAAGCAACGCCAACTTCAAGTTCACTGTTGAAGACATCAACCCGACCGAATTGCCAATAGTTATTTCTTCGGTTAATCCGCTTCGCGGCGAGGTTGGACAGACAATTGAGATTCGCGGTCAGAACTTTGGAAATCAAATTGGCACAAGCTATGTGACCTTTAACGGTGTTCGCGCTAGAGTCGTGTTTTGGTCTAACACAGATATTTTGATTAATGTTCCTCAAGAAGCCGAGAAAGGCGACCTTAGGGTTTTCGTTAACGACACTGCTTATCCCATCCCCGGAGCGACGCCTCCATCCGGACTGACTCATCCGATAACGTTCGACGTTATAGTAGCTGCGGAGATTACAGGAGTTTCTCCTGTAAACGTACAACTTGGCGGTAAGGTCACATTGCATGGTAAGCATCTGGGCTTACAACCCGGGTCCGTTTACGTTGAAATGGCAGCTGGCGGGGGAGATACAATACAATCCAGCGAATTCGGAGGCAGCAACCCGAATTTCACTTGGTCAAACGAAACCGTGACGTTCATTCTGCCTAACGACATAAAAGTTAACGCGAAGAACGACGGAACTTTTAATCCCGGTACCGTTCGGTTGACAACATTCGACGACCGTGCTGCGTCAGAGCAGACATTAACCCTAGTGAACGCTTTCGATGGTCGTGTTAATGCAGAGTTTGAAGCAGCTCCAAAGGGCGCTCTTGTCGCATTCCAAGCTTTAGCTGTCGGCAGTCCCAGCGACTATGAATACTCGTGGGATTTCGGTGATGGCGGAACGGGATCGGCGCAGATTATGAACTACAAGTTTACTAAGACTGGCAAATTCCGCCCGAAGGTTCGTGTAACCAGCAAAGCTTCAGACAAAGCCTCGTTGTTTGTCGGTCCTGAAATTAGCATTGGCGATACAGGTGTGCCCGCGATCGGCAGTCTCAAAGTCACCAAAGTGAATGCTACAGAACCACCGATTACATTCGGCGGTGCAATCACTCGTTCGACCAGCCCCAACTTGGGCAAGCGCATTGCTCACCTCGGCGATTTGATTACGATTCAAGGGTATAACTTCGAACAATTTGAAGGCGGCATCGATCGCGGCAGAGTTGTAATCAAACGTAGCGGAACAGAGCTAACTTACAACGGCAACGTTATTATCGACTCCGAAACTGGCAATTTTGCTTGGACTACTGATGAATTTACGGGACGTGGTAGTATAACCTTCACACTGGCGGAACAAAACGCAAGCATGTCTGGCGATGTCAGATTGCTTACTACAAATCAGTTTGAGAGTTTCAACACGATTCCCCTTGTTGTTGAACCTCGATTTATTTCTTTCGGTCCTCAACCTGCGTCTGTGAATACTCTGATTACCTTTGTAATTTACGACACTGGTTTTGGTGCGACGAGAATAGACGGTCCTGCTGACGATCTTGCGCGCACAACCTTTTTAATCATCGAAACACCAGGCGGCGACGGATTTATCGTATCTCCTGGAGCGGTGAGCAGTACATCAGTCGCATTCGACCTCGGCACATGGAATCCAATTGACGGCACAGGAGCTCCCGTGCCCAAGGATCCTGGTACATACACCTTCTACCTTTGGAGTTGTGTGCTTGACGACGGTTCTGCCGAGCAGATTGTAAACTCCGGCATTGTTTCTCCCGGATATGACGCTGATCTAGAATAATCGTCTAAGAAGATAAGAATCTAAAACGGCTTCCTTCGGGGAGCCGTTTTTTTTATGATACATATTTGAGTATCCTGAACTAACGCGGTTACAAGAACTTCTCATTATGAATTCTTCGCAACTCCATTCTTTTCTGAATAAGAGCGAAGTAGCTTATCGCTCTCGTTTACTTGTTTATACAACAATCAGCCAGCGTGTTTCTCACGTTCAATCGCGGCTGGCACAACTTAACAAACGCACACTTACAACGTGTTCTTATCGCCATCTGCTAACAAAACGTATTGTAGCCTTATCGCAGGTACCTGAAGTTACAACAACGATAGTATCGTTTGCTAAGCATCTTTGTTTCAGCTATCAGTTTAGTTTGCAGTAATGACAACATCGTTGCTATCAGTTTTTTTGGCAATTTTATCTAACAGCAATAAGCAATGTGATATCAGATGCGTATCTTCAGGAATGCAATAACTGCATCTAAAGCAATCTGGTGTTTGCTTTAGTAACATTGCAGTTACTAAACTAATTTGTGAGCATCAAACTAACATGTATTTAACAACAAAAAAAACCCCCGGGCTTTCGCCCGAGGGTTTATGTAAATCAACCTGACGCAATGTCTGGATTACGGAACATAGTTGGTTATCGTAAATGGGTGCTCAAGAGGAACCGGGGAGTTAACCCAAGTTCTTGTCTGGAAGTTCCAAATGCTAACACCAACGTAGAACGTCTGGTAGAACTCTAACAATATGTCGAAACGATCTATTTCGGCTATGGGGCAGATCATCCAACCAGTGTCGTTGTCGTTAAACACTGTGGGAGGATCGCCAACGCCAGGAGGCATATTGGGAGTTGTTCCGCCATTAGTATCAAACTCATAAGGTTTGACTGTTGACAGATAAACTTCGCTGCCTACTGTGTGGTTGTTGACCGTACGACCAAGCTCGTTGCTACCGTTGCTATCATCATACAGAACAATGCTGGTGTCTCTGTAAGGAGTTGCCGCACCACCGACAGTACCGAAGAACACGTCCGGACGGATGTAATCTGCGAGTATGAATAATGCGTAACCGTCACGGCGAGAAAGGTCTGACCAGTCAAATTCGACGCCTGCCAAACTGGGATATTCAAGAAGTGGCCAATCGCTGGTGAACGGAGCTACTCCGTCGCGTTCGGTATCGAAAGCAAGATCAGCGTTTGCAATGCCAACTATTTCAGGAATATCGTCAAATGGAGTAGGACCGCCGATTTTACGGAAATCCCCCACACCTGTCGGTACAAGGTTGTCCCAATCGTTCTGAAGACCAAATACTACTAGGTGGTATTTGTCGTTCGGATTTGGCTGCGCTGGGAAGATTGTGTTGCTCGTTGTTTCGATGATAACACGAGTCCACTCGCGAATATTCCAGTCGGATACCCATTCCGCCGTGTTACCCGGATTGAACTGCTTGGTTTCCTTGAGCGCTGTCGAAGCGATAAACGGAGCGTCGGCGTCAAAGTTTCCACCTGGGAACGGATCGACTGTGTACGCACGAACCCAAGGAGCTGTCTTCATATTATCCGGGTCGCCAACAGCTTCAAGATAAGGAACGAATTGATCGCCTATGTCGCGAATATAATTCTGATATCTTGAATCAGGGGGAGAACCGGGGAACGAAATCGCGGGATACTTCTGAACTCTTGGCTCTTCCGGCATGATAACAACACGACTTGTTCCGTCGTAAGTCGTTATCGGGAACGTACGAAGGTTGCCTTGGAACGGCGGAGCAGGATTAACAGTGAAGGTAAGTGCCGTGGGAGTAGTGCCGTCAACCGGTGGGTGGTTAATACTGTTCTGACGTCCGATATTGTTCGTAGCCAAGAAACGATACTCGCCGATCTGGTAGTGTGACCTAAAGTGAATGATATGGGTTGTGCCATGAATTATGTCATCTCTCTCTTCGACGTAGAACTGGCCGGCTGCAAGTGAGCCTGGATCAACTACGGCTGCAAGTGTGAAATCAATCTGCGCGCCGCCGCCTACCGGAAGCCAAGCCAGCGTGTATGGATCAGTTCCTGCCGGGTCGTCGTTCATGCTGACAAAGAGATAATGATCGGTAGTCGCGATATTATCAACCCTAACTTCATCTGGTACAACTGCCGCAAGAAGCGGAGCTTTCGGGTCGATAACGGCATCAACATTCAAAGTCACTACCTTGCTAACCGATGCGGCGTTTAGAGTACCGGTCACAGTGAACGTATATGGATCATCAGGTCCAACCGTTCCTGTTGTGTTACCAGTTGCACTGTCAAAAGAGAACGCTCCACCAGTCGCAGTAGTATTCCAAGCGATTCCGGTTACCCATGCGGGATTCCAATCTGCATGCGTGTCGTCGATATTGATCGGAGGATCATACGCCAACGTTACATCGTTCCAGAATGCAACCTCTGCGGATACTACGCCGAAAGTGTAGCTCTCGTTCGCGATGAATGTTGGTGAATAAGGAGTAGTGCCGCTTAGGTATTGATCGTCAACGCCTTCGCCGACAACGCCGATTGTGAAGGCGTCGATTCTCGGCTGTCCGGGTAGAATTCCGCCCGATTCAACAAGAAGCCCTGCGCTCGCAAAAGCGGGACCGGCTTCAGTAGGAGTTTCGTTAACAATCGCATAAGGAACAGCGAAGTAGTACCAAGCATCTCCGTCTGGAGGAAGCGTCGTGAACGTATAGTTGAACTGTAGGAAACCGTTGGGCTCAAAAACACCGTTGGCGATCATAGTATCCACAGCAACCGTTCCATCAAGAGTTGCGGTTGCAGGATCGAATGTGCCAACTGTGTCATAGTAAACATTGTAACCAGCAACTGACTCAAGATATTGAGTCGCAATCGGTGTGATGTCAGGAATACCGATCTCATCGTCGCCGTCGTAATCGACAACGAACAAGTTTTCGTTTCCTGTTCCGCTGGGTTTCGCTAAAAATCCGGTTGCTATGGGTGTAATGTCGGGAACACCAACTTCACCCGAAATATCGCCGTCACCGATAAGGATCATCGGCCACGTCGCACCGGTAAACTCTGGTTCGGTTCCACCCGTTCCGGTCAATGTGAGTGTTAAGTCACGATAATCGGATGGGGGTCCGGGAGCGCTTATCGTGCGGTTCGGTGCATTCTCGAAGCGAACGCTAAACACGTTCCCCGTGCCCGAAACACCCGGTTTTACGTCGTAATTGATTGGAACGACTGCGAGACCGACGTTGCCAGCTTTGGTAGTTATACCAGCAGTCAAAACGTCGCTGCCGAAGAAGTCGCTGAATTCAACGCTCGTCGGATTGTAATTCGCAGCGTCATAAATTAGTTCAAACAATGCATACGGCAAATCTTTTGCCGAATTTGCGTCAACATCTACCTGTATGTCACCAGAGCCAAGTTCCTTAATGGAAATTGAAAATGATTCCGTATCCAAATCGCCCTGAGGAACAAGACGGAATGTGCCTTTGGTAATTCCATCCTGCGGGGTAACTGTGTTCGAGCCGACACCTGAAGTGACAGCGGATCTGTGACCCCCTCCGCAGGCGACCAGGGTGATGAGAAGAACGGCGACAAGCAGGAGCTCAAAAAGCGGAAATCTGCGATTCATGCTCAAATCCTCTCCCTTAAATTAAAAGATTGGTCGCTATAACAATTGGTTCGGAGAACCGGTTGACAACTACTAGCTTCCCTTTGGCTTTAACGCTTTTGGGTTTGCTAAATCCGCAGGGAGGCTTTCGCCCCCCTGCGATTTGTAAACTCTAACCCACGGTTATGGTAATTGCGGGATTGATGTTCGCGAATTCGTAGTTGTTCTTGTCGAGGTCGCTGTAGAACGTCCTCATCTTATCTTCAGAGTCGCGTCCCTGAATTGCAACTGTCGCTGCTCCTGCGCCTGTACCGCGGAATTTAACAACACAAACAAAACCGATACCGGTCTTGGTCATAGTGTTATTACCCCAGTTAATGCCTGTGTCAACGAATGTCGGTTGCGGAAGCGCGGGCGCAGCCAGAAGAGCAACGCCGGACTGATCGCCGAAGCCCGCCCAAGCATCGTACTGCGAGAATGCAGTATAGAGGTCTGCACCACCGCTCACTGCAT
>CAZRQJ010000045.1:2768-6212 GCA_964602075.1 uncultured Planctomycetia bacterium | reverse complement strand
GGCAAACGTATTGCTAAACAGGAAGTTGGTCTCTGATTGAGTCATACATCCAAGGTCGGTTGCAAGAAGCTGGCTGTTGGCAACAAGCAGACGAACCGCATTAAGGTTCGCAAGAGGCTTCGCAGTCGCAACATTAGCGCCGATGAAGACGTATGTCCAAGCACCTGCCGCAACCGAATTATTCGGCGCAAACAAGAAGATTGTGTCTTCCGCAATACCGTCAAACGGGTTGAACGCATAGTCGATGTCGACAGTGTCGGTAGCATCGTCTATTCCGTCGCTAACCGTAAGGGTTATTGTCGCTGTGCCAGTTCCGGACGGCGGATTGAAAGTCGCGGTCGCTGTCGTGTTAGTGGCAGCGCCAGCAGTAACGGTTCCAGCGGTTGTCGCCCAATCGACAGTAAGATCGTCGCCGTCAGCATCGCTGAATGTCGCGTTGAGCGTGTTGCCGGTCGCTGTAAGCGTACCAATAACCGGTGCAGCATTCAACGGCGTCAGAATGTCGAAACTGAAAGTCTGTTCGTCGGTTTTTGCCTCATCCTCAACTGTCTCGGTTACAACAACTTTACCGGAAGCCGCGGCTACCGCATCTAAAGTAACAGTTATTTCAGCGGTGTCGGCACCAGCAGTGATCGTGCCCCACGTGCCGTTAAGCGTCCACGCATAACTAAGCGCTCCGCCGTTGGTCGCAGCAGCGGTTACCGTAATTGTCACTGTGCCACCCTGATAATAAGGAGCAGCCGGCGTGACCGTAACGGCTGTGATGTTTGGACCCAACCAACCCGGTGCCGTAATAAGCAGCCCGTTTTTGGTAGCGCATGACGCAGAGAGCATCAGCACTAATGCCCAAACGATCGTTAACAATACAAGATTCCTTCTCACTACATTTCCTCCTTCAAGCAATGGAAAATCGATGAATACACATTACGCCAGGTAAGGCTATTATAGCCAATCCTAAAAACAAAATCAACCGCCTTCAAGGCGAGCGACAGCATTTCCAGAATACCTCCGAAAGCATCCACCCTTTCAGCGGGGTAGCGCAACCTACCGTTTCCCCTGAATCGGGCGATATTGATTTTAGCAAAATCAATACCAAGCTTCAACCTCCAAAATCCACCCTTCAATCAGGAACTTAATTATAAACCCGAAAGTAGCATTATGACAATACCTTTAGAAAAAAAATCACCTCATTTATTTGCACTCTAAAAAAATGAAATTTACAAATTTGTTTACAGTACTGAATATTTCTTCATTTTAAGCGTTTTTTAATTTCAAAAGTCTGTCAAAAAAAATCAAAAGTTTTTTTGTCGTAGCGCTCTCAAGAGGAATTTTATAGTCAATCAAGCCGTCATGAGTCATCTCCGCCTTGCCATCTAGCAGTGAAATGCGCCCCGCCCACATCGGTCTGCTCTCTCTAAACTTGATCCGAAACGCTTGACGAGTCCGCATATATTCAATGGAAACAACCCCCGTTTCACGAGCCTTCTTTCTCAAACCGATTATATCAAGTAGATTATCAACTTCTATCGGCGGCTCACCGAACCTATCCTTTAGTTCAAGACGGTATTCGTCGGTCTGGTGCGCGTCGAGTTTTGCTATCCGCCTTAACAAATCGAGTCGCAAAACCGAATCGTCAACATAGTCCGGCGGAATAAAAGCTGGAATCGGAACATCAATGAAACAGCCAGTATCTTCTTCTTCAAATTTATCGAGAAGCTCGTTTTCGTCCACTAAAGCATCCTCATCAATGTCGTCGAGTGCGTTCCGCACAGCATCAAACGAACCTTCCAATAGCTCGAAATAATAGTCGTAACCTACCTGTTGTGCTAGACCGCTTTGCTCCTCCCCAAAAATATTGCCTGCGCCACGCAAACGCAAATCGCTCTGCGCAATTTCGTATCCAGCCCCCAAATAAGCGTAGTTATAGATTGCGTGCAGTCTGCCTTGCGCATCGGGAGTAAGTCCCCGCTCCGCCTCGTGAAAGAAATAAGCATAAGCTTGAACATGACTTCTACCAACTCGCCCGCGCAGCTGGTGCATTTGGGATAACCCAAGATTCTCTGCATTTTCTACTATAAGAGTGTTTACATTCGAAATATCCAAACCGTTTTCGATTATGGTTGTCGCTATCAGAACATTGAACGCTCCAATTGCAAACGCGTTCATGATTTCTTCGAGGCGATCTTCTTTCATCTGTCCATGTGCGGTAATCATTTTCGCTTCTGGAACGAGACTTTCAAGATCGCTTTTTGCAACGTCAATATCTAGTACACGGTTGTGAAGGTAATATACCTGTCCCGCTCTGCCTATCTCTTTTAGTATTGCATCGCGAACGATTTGCTTGTCGAATTCACCGACAAGTGTCCTTACCGGTTTCCTATCGACTGGCGGCGTTTCGATAAGAGAAACGTCTCTCATACCGACAAGCGCCATATGCAAAGTGCGCGGAATTGGCGTTGCTGTTAACATTAGTGAATCCACGCCGGGAAATCTATGCTTTAACTGCTCTTTTTGCTTAACTCCGAATCGCTGCTCCTCGTCAATTACTAATAAACCAAGTGATTTAGGTTTAACATCCTTAGAAAGGACTCGGTGTGTACCGATTAGAACGTCAACCTTGCCTGCATTGAAATCTTCAATAATTTTATCCTGCTCTTTTTTGCTTAAAAAACGAGACAGCATTTCGACTCTGAACGGAAATGGCGCGAATCTGCGCCTGAAAGTGTGGTGATGTTGATCCGCTAGAATTGTGGTTGGACATAACACTAACACTTGTTTGTCATTATTACACGCCAAAAACGAAGCTCTTAGAGCTATTTCCGTCTTGCCAAATCCGACATCGCCGCATATCAGCCGCTCCATCGGTTTCGCTTTCTCCATATCATTCCGAACAATATCCCAAGTTTCTGATTGATCCGGCGTCAACTCATACGGAAACGCCGCTCCGAATTCGTCGAGCCATCCTTCCTTATCCTTGAACGATTCGCCTATTATATTTGTGCGTTTGCGATATAGTTTATATAGTTTCATCGCCATTTTAAGCGATTCTAGTCTTACCTTCCGCTTTGTTTTTTTCCAAGTCGCACGTCCAAGACTATTTAGTTTCGGCGCCGTTCCGTCCCATCTGTACCGCCGTAATCTATCGAGTTGCTCGACTGGTACATAGAGTTTGTCCTTACCTTCATACTCAATCTCGACATAGCTGCGGGTAACGTTTGCCACTTCCTGATCGGACAACGCCACAAAACGCCCGATACCGTAGTCTACATGTACAACATAATCGCCGATGCTGATTTCGTCAACAGCTTTTAATCCGGCTTTTTCATACCTGCGTTGCTTGCGCACGACCGCGTCTTCGATTTCGCCAAAAATCTCTGCATCCGTTAGAAGCATTCCCGCATCGGGAAATTCGAGTCCTCATTCATACGGAACCCATAGGGTTTC
>CAZRQJ010000045.1:0-2758 GCA_964602075.1 uncultured Planctomycetia bacterium | reverse complement strand
GAAATTCAAAACCGCCGGGCAGAATGTACTTTTCTACCGCGCCAACTTGCGCGCCTTCGTCGTTCAGTTGCTCTCTAAGTCGCTCTGCGAATTGGCTCGCAATCCAAACTTCAGATGCTTTCGCACCTAAATCAACCAGCGTACTAGTAAGAAATCCGAGTCTATATTTTGAACCGCTTGGCGTACCGAAATCGAAATCGTACGATAAATCCTGCGCATATGGCGCTTCAAACGTATATGTGAATATTGCATTTGCGTTGACTCCAACGGACTCGCTATACCTTTTAATATATGTATATAGCTTTTCGTAATCGAACGAAAAATAATCGTCGAGTTCGGCAATAGTCAATGCGTTCTTTCGCCATTCGGTGAACCTATCGCTCCAAAACCTTTCGTAAGTACGAAGTTCGTTTTCGATAAACGATTCGTCGTGAACAAACATTGTCGCTCCGTCTTGCAGGTAATCGAAAAACGTGGCATTTGTATCGACGATATCTCTATAAAAACCTTCACGCGGCAACTTGATTCCGTTACCGATCTTAAAAAGGTCTTCCTCGATAAGTTCGGAAAGCTTCATAACGGAGCCGGGAAGGCGTGTCCCATGTTCCGTCGTATAAGCTTTGAGCCTATCACGCACGGCATTAACGACTTCACCCGCAGTCTTCGTTGATCCCGCGGAGCTTGCTACAGGAAGAAGCGTAAACTCACCAATTTTTTCAAAGCTGCGTTGTGTCTCTGGATTGAAACGACTTATCTCCTCTACGTCGTCGCCGAAAAAATCAACACGAACAGGATGTTCGTCGCCTGCAGGAAACACATCCACAATCCCGCCGCGTATCGAATACTGACCAGGCTCGAACACCAAATTCACGCGATCGTATCCGAATTCATCAAGTTTACTCGACAGATGCTCCCGCGAAAAAGTCTTTCCTGCAGAGTTAGCTTTGACGGATGAGTTCTGCGATTTTGACGCAGCCACCTTTAGGCGCGTGTCTCTCATAGTCTGCGGTGAAGGCAGCTTTGAAAAGAGCGCTTGCGGCGTAGTGAAAACAACGCACTTTCGCCGCTCCAACAAGGATTCGAGAACTATCGCTCGCATCGCCATAGTTTCGACATCCGGCTGCGCGTAATCGAACAAGTTGACGGGTTCAATATCGGGAAACACTAGAAAATCTAACTCCCGCTCGAACTTCTCCGTCAATATCCTGTATGCCGTAATCGAATAGTGCTTTGCGCGTTCCGCCATTCGTTCGTTTTCACAAACTACCACTATTGGAGCAAGACGTGTGCGAGACAAGAGATACGATATAAAAAAGTGTTTTGCGCCGCCGCGGAGATTTGCAAATTGCATCACCGGTTTAATGTTGTAGTTCGTCGCGTCTGTTATTGAATCGTCACGAGCGATATCATACGTTCGCTGTTCATTCAAACCAACAGAATCGAGCGCTTTTGAAAAAATCGAATTGAACCTTAAAGCCAACCTGTGCATAAGCGTATGTTTATACCGCAACTCTTACAAATAGCTGCGCTTAACGCTTATGTTTAGTTAAAAAACGACAGAATCTGCTCACTAACTCGATTTTAATTTCATCTCTTCAACACATAAACACTGTCGCACTTTATCAATGATTCCATACGTCTTGCGATCAAATTGCGTTATCGCTGCTCGTTGCACTGTTTCGTGGTAAAATGACATGTCTTAGTTTAAGGAGTCAACTATGCGTAATCTGATACTGATTATTACCGTTATCGGTGTTATAGCGTTTCTATCAGGCTGTCCGTCTAACGGCGATTCGGGAACGGACGAGTACGGTGCACAAACCTCGTCGACCGGCGGCGGGGGAATTCAGTCAACAGGCGGCGGCACGATTCCGCCAGAAGACGTTAACGCAGCAGGCGAAAAGCCGTCATCAGATAATCAGCTTATCGTCGGCGCGGGCAGCGATACAAATACGAAATGCGTTAGCTGTGGAATGAACGCCGGGGTGAGCCCTTCCGAAGTCGTGTTTGAAGACAAGCGCTTCGATGGACTAAGCTGCTGGACTAGTTTTGTGGATGAAAACAAGAGCGACTTCACAGGGGCAACGATGCTTGATTACTCGACATTCGAAGGCACGAAAGCATACATTCCGTTAAGGAGCGCTTTTTTCGTCGAAGTAAAATCTCTACGTATGACTATGCCTCCATTCATTGCTGCCTTCGCGACCGAAGATGCTGCAAAAGCGTTTGCAGAAAAAGAAAGCAGCGAAGTAATGCCGATTGAAGCGCTTGTAAATCGTATGAAGACGTGGTCAATGGAAAATTCAACATCAGAAGCGAAAGGTGAAACCGCATGCACAACCGGCGATGACAAGTCTGATGGCTGCGGTGGGAAGTCCTGTGGCGACGGCAAGAAAAAGAAAGACGCTGGTAAAGAAACAACTACATAGTTCGCTTAGATAACTAGTTCGATATTTTATCGCGAGTTCTTTTTAATAAACTCTAGCATTTCATTGAGCGCGATGTCGCGCCTCGTGCCGAATTTGCGAAGAATAGTCATGTGGTTTCGCCATTTGACGATTATTGATTTCGCATCAACTCCTGCAGCCTTTAACTGGAAAGCGAGTTCATTCGCGTCTTCGCGTACCGGTACGGAGTCGAACTGTGCGGCGAAACAAAGAAACGGAGGCGCATCGCTTTGAATGTACGACAACGGCGAAGCATCTTTCAATACTTTTTTATCGTCTCCAAATACAGTTTCCACTTTACAGAATTTCTT
>CAZRQJ010000044.1:452-14302 GCA_964602075.1 uncultured Planctomycetia bacterium | reverse complement strand
TCTGATTGGTATTGCTCATTCTCGTTCGGGTTTGCGATAACTTCCATCGAGTGATCTACACGCCATCCAAGCGGAACGCGAATCATCGCGTTTCTATTACGTTCTCCCCAGCAAACGGCAGCGGGAGTCTCCATACCGCTTCTAAGGCGCAGGTAAGAACTCGCAACTGTGTTTCCCAGAGCGGCAATAATATCAGCACGTTTCAGAATTCCTCCTACCATCTTAACAGCGTCGTCTGTAAGCTCTTTTTCTTGTGTCAGCATATGGTTTTTGCCGTCTTTGTAAAGAGCCATATGAATGTGCATTCCACTTCCAGCAATAGCAAGATCAAGCTTAGGAGTAAACGTACAGCTCGCACCGGCTCGCGCAGCGCAATTGCGAATAACCCACTTAGACAACACCATTAAATTGATTGCTTCAAAAGATGGACGTAAAAGAAATTCAAGTTCTTGTTGTTCTACACGCTTGCCGTTTAATTCTGGATCTTCGCTTTGAATAGAGTCCATGTAACCAACTTCGCTGTGTGCATATTTAACTGAATCGGTTATCATGTTTACTTTCTCTACTATATCGCGCAGTATCGTTCCACCATGGCTAAACGGTGCGGCTTGATGATAGTTGCGTTGTGGTAGTCCTGTAAATCTATCGTCTTTTTTGTCTAGAATCAGATAGTACTCCATTTCGCCAAGAGCCCAGAACTCGTAGCCAGTGTTCTTCTTGAATCTATCGAAAGTTCTCCTTAATATCTCGTCGGGAGTACTTCTTACCGGTAAACCATCCACACCAAAATACCTACAAAGAACTGAAAGAGCCGCAGGATCGAATGGATCGTGAAATGCAGTTTTGTAGTCCGGAATCAGGTACAGATCACTTTCGCCTGAATGAAATATACCGGGAAATAGGCTTGAGCCATCTGTGCGTTCACCGCGAGCAAGAATGCGATGCAGTTGGTCTTCATTTGCAATAGGCACACACATTTCACGCAGTCGTGCATCCAGAGCTATGTAACGCAACATTAAACGCTTTATGTTATTAGCCCCAACGTAATTCACAAGATCTTTTCGCGTGAAATCTATTGGATCTTTTCCTAGATAACAAGCTAGGGGTTGTGCTGGTGTTACTTTTGATTGGAGACCTCTGTCCACGACTACCTCCGAGTTTCTTGTAAATAAAATAGTTGAATAGTAATTCTAACAGAGCTCATTGTATTACAACATGTATAATAAACCTGTTACAAAAATCACCTATACGGAACCTCCGTAATGAGGATGTTATGACTGAATCGATTCTTTACAAACCTAACAACAGCATTAGAGTCGTTACCGCGGCAAGTCTGTTTGACGGACATGATGCAGCAATCAACGTGATTCGTAGATTGCTTCAAGCAGGTGGAGCTGAAGTTATACATCTCGGTCACAATAGAAGCGTCCGAGAAATTGTCTTCAGTGCAATTCAGGAAGACGCTCATGCAATTGCTGTTTCGAGTTATCAAGGCGGTCACATTGAATTCTTCAAGTATATGTTCGATATGCTGAAGGAGCTCAAAGCTGCTCACATTCGGATCTACGGCGGAGGTGGAGGCGTCATCATTCCTGACGAGATTGATGAACTTCACGGTTATGGAATTGCAAAAATATTCAGTCCTGAAGATGGTAGGCAGCAAGGGCTCATTGGAATGATCAACCAAATATTGAGAGACTGCGATCAATCTATTGAGTCAATATCGAGAAGCAACGTTAGTGAACTTAGCTATAAAGACAAGCGGAATGTAGCACGCGCTATAACCTACATGGAATTAGATACTAAAGATTCGAAAAGTGACTTCTCCGATTTAAGAAAATTGATTAATGAAAAAGCTGCATCAAGTGATGAATCTAAAAAGCATATACCAGTTATCGGAATAACGGGGACAGGCGGTGCTGGTAAATCCAGTTTAACCGATGAACTTGTCACTCGTCTACTTGAAGATTTGCAGAACAAGCAGTTAGCAATCATTACCGTCGACCCAAGCAAGAGAAAAACCGGCGGTGCTCTGCTTGGCGATCGTATCAGAATGAACTCAATTTTTGATGATCGCGTTTTTATGAGAAGTATGGCTACAAGGGGGAGCGCTAACGAATTATCTCGCAGCATTAAAGATGCTATTTTGGTTTGTAAAGCAGCCGAGTTCGACATTATACTCATTGAAACAAGCGGGATTGGTCAAGGCGATTCAAGCGTTGTAGACATATCAGATGTAACTCTATATGTAATGACATCCGAGTATGGCGCGCAATCTCAACTCGAAAAAATCGATATGCTCGATTATGCAGATTTCGTAGTGATAAACAAATTTGAACGACGCGGGGGAGACGATGCACTACGTGATGTCAGAAAACAAGTTCAGCGCAATAGATCCGCATACGACATGAAACCAGAAGAGATGTCCGTTTTCCCTACTATCGCAAGTCGTTTTAACGATCTGGGTGTGAACGCTCTGTACGTCGCATTGTTTAAGCTGATAAACGACAAGTACAATCTTGGGTGGAAGTGTTCACTTGAAAAGCGTGCTGCGGTTGGCGTTCCCGATAAGACAAGCATCATTCCTCCTGAACGCACCAATTATTTAACAGAGATAGCGACTACCATCAGAGAATACAAAGATTGGGCAAGAAAACAATCTGAAATTGCAAGCGATCTGTATGCCTTGAAACGCGCTTCAGAGCTACTAGGAGATCACTATGGGGATGACTTGAGCGAAGTTTCCGCTAACACAACAGAGCAACTTGGCGAAGCTGTTGTTGAGTTAAGAAGAGGGTGGAACAACTTACAGAGCAAGCTTGACGACAAGTGTAAGCAGTTACTCAAAAACTGGCATAAAACCAAAGAATTGTATTCAAAAGATGAATTTACCTATCGAGTTAGAGATAGGGTAGTAACAGTACCGTTAAAGGTTGAAACGCTATCCCATACGAAACTACCGAAAGTTGCTTTACCAAACTATTACTGCTGGGGTGAAATTCTGTATTGGATACTTCTAGAAAACGTCCCAGGTGAGTTTCCTTATACTGCAGGTGTATTTCCATTCAAGCGCACCTATGAAGATCCGACACGCATGTTTGCAGGCGAAGGAACACCTGAACGTACCAACAAGCGCTTTCATTACCTATCGCGTTCTTACGAAGCTAAGCGCTTATCAACGGCTTTCGACAGCGTAACCTTATACGGTGAAGATCCTGACGTGCGCCCAGACATCTATGGTAAGGTCGGCAACTCTGGAGTATCGGTATGCTCACTTGATGATGTTGAAAAATTGTATTCGGGATTCAATCTTGTTGATCCGTTAACAAGCGTGAGCATGACGATAAACGGTCCAGCGCCAATGATACTTGCGATGTTTTTTAACACTGCCATCAACCAACAAGTAGAGAAGTTTCAGCTAGAAAACAAACGCAAGCCAACGAGTGAGGAGTTCGAAAAAATAAAATCTTTCACGCTTATGAATGTAAGGGGAACCGTTCAAGCTGATATATTGAAGGAAGATCAAGGCCAAAACACTTGCATTTTCTCGATTGAGTTTGCTCTTAAGATGATGGGAGATATTCAAGAATATTTCGTAGCAAACAATATTCGAAACTTCTATAGCGTATCGATTAGCGGTTATCACATTGCCGAAGCTGGCGCAAATCCGATAACACAGCTTGCATTGACACTTGCAAATGGATTTACTTACGTCGAATATTATCTTGCAAGAGGTATGGATATTGATGAATTCGGTCCCAACCTTAGTTTCTTTTTCAGCAACGGAATGGAAGCGGAGTATGGTGTAATCGGTCGTGTCGCTCGACGCATTTGGGCGATAGCTTTAGAAAGGCTGTATAAAGCAAGCCCGCGCGCTCAAATGCTTAAATATCACATTCAAACAAGTGGACGCAGTCTACATGCACAGGAAATATCCTTCAACGATATACGTACTACTCTACAAGCACTGTTAGCTGTGTACGACAACGCTCAAAGTTTACATACAAATGCTTATGATGAAGCAATAACGACTCCAACAGAGGAAAGCGTCAGGCGAGCACTTGCTATTCAGATGATTCTTAATCGTGAATTTGGGTTAGCAAAATGTGAGAACCCGAATCAAGGCAGTTTCATCATTGAGGAACTCACAAACTTAGTCGAAGAAGCTGTACTTAGCTTGTTTATGAAAATCTCCGAACGCGGCGGGGTACTCGGTGCGATGGAACTGCAGTATCAAAGAAGTCTAATACAGGAGGAATCACTCTACTATGAAGAACTAAAACACACAGGCGAATATCCGATTGTTGGAGTAAATGTTTTCCAAGACCCAGCTACGCTTAAACATGGATATAGGCCCGATACACCAGCACTCATCCGCTCTACTGACGATGAAAAAGCGAATCAACTTGAAAACTTGATGTTGTTCAAAGAACGTAATCATGAAAACTGTGAGCCTGCCATAAAGAGATTAAAGGAAGTGGCGTTAGCTGGCGATAATATCTTTAATGAACTGATGAACACCGTAAGATATTGCTCACTTGGGCAGATTACACGAGCATTGTATAGCGTTGGTGGACAATATAGACGAAACATGTAAACTTGAGTTTTGCAGCTGAATTCAACGCAAATCGAACATTAGTGGTAATATTCAGTCCTGCTTTAGCTTGTAAATTTAGCAAATTTTTCGAGGTGATGGTTAGTTGTTGACACGTTATTTTGTTTTTGCTTTAACAGCATTATTTGTTGTTAGTATAATGAATGGTTGCCCTAGTAAATCGGACGAGAGCGCTAGTGTCGATCAGTCTGCTTCAACATCCACAGAAAACATACCCACTGCTCCGAGCGGGCAGATAAGCTCAATCGGTACAAAAAATCAGAGTTCATCGGATTCGAACAATATTGAAAAGACTGCTTCAGACGCTACTTCACCACCTCCTGTTGGTGTTACACCCCCCAAACCTACTCCAAAGGATCCCAGCGGTAATCCTTATAAGACAATAAAAGGCGAAATTGTAGCTCTAGATAATACAGCGAAAACTGTCGAGTTTTTGATTGACGGTGGAGATCCCAATAGGACAATCAAAATGCCGGTTAGTGACCTTTATCCGAAATGTGTTTTGTGCGGCGACGATTTGCCGGTCAAACCAGGTGACAAAGGCGAGTTTTTCGTTGATATCACTCCCGAAGGCAAAATGACCTTTGTCGGATTAGCTTGTGAATGTGAAACTCCTGGCGAAGGTAACTGTGCAGACTGTAAAAACAAGAAATCCGAGTAACAAAAAAACTGCTTTGTAATTTTGTCTAGATCTCTCTGTTACCGGACCGCTAGGTCGCGCTAAATCGAATTCATAGAGTCGTCAGTTAATTGTTTACCAAGTATCGTGATATTCTTAACGTTCAGCTATGTCTTTTGACGATTGGGGAGTTGTGTAACGGTAGCACAGCGGCCTTTGGAGCCGTATGTCCAAGTTCGAATCTTGGCTCCCCAGTTTGATTTCTGCTGAAATTAGGTTGTTTGCGTAGGAAACTTAAAGATTCGTGATCTTCGGAGCTGTTCTGATTGACGCAAGCTAATTTTAGTATTATTATTTTTAGTTTGTTATTCGATCGGGAGGTAATCATGCGTTTTGCGTTTTTTCAACCTGCACTTAGAATCGATGACAGCGGATTCACATTTGAGGAATTTCTTCGTAATCTAGTTAATGCTGTAAAGATCGCTTCCGCGGACAATTACGCATATCCATTATACAAACACTTCAACCAAACAGACCAAGGAGGAGCGGTCAAGAGAAGCGACGAAATGCATCGCCAATGGGAGAATTATCTTCATCGGTACAAGGTTTTGCCGGAAGAAAAGGCGCTAGCTCAACTTTACCAAGCAGTTAAGCGAGATATCGAGAAAGCGTATAGTAAACCTAAACACCTTACCGAAAAGACACTCTCTGATTACATTAAGGAATATGTTAACTTTCCTGTATTGAATCTTTCTTTAGATCTAGTGTCATACTATTTTTTACATAAAGTAACGACTACCTTAAACGCTGCCGACGGACTCCTTCTGATTGACCGCTGTTTCTTCGAGAGAAGCGAGCAGTCTTTTCAAAATGTTTTGGCTTGCGTAGAAGCTGATTATCGAGCGAACGTTCATGCGCTGCCATCGCTAGACATCACAGTTGAGCTTGAACCGCGCTTTAGACGCGATCGGCTTTATTGTGTTATGTTTGACAATATTCGTCCACTTGCATCGACAAATACGTTTTATGTCCATTTTACTTTGCTAGATTCAGTCACAAGCATTGCTCACGTTGAAACATACCTATCGGTGGATGAAGCAAAGCAATTCGGTACTTCCCCTACTGGTTGGAATATATTGCGTAAAGAGCTGCGAGAGAGGTTTAACGAAAGATTTGTTAATGCAAGATCTGAAGTCAGCATGACTTAGGAGTATATTTTGAATCAACAATTCGTTCATATCGGTTTTGATAATGTCTTAGCGATAAGCAAAATAGTCGCAATATTAAAACCTAACTCGACACATGTAAAAGGTATTGTTAAAGATGCTCGCCAGAGACAACTACTCGTTAGCGCTACCCAAGGAAAAAAAGTAAGAAGCGTGATTCTTACAAGTGACGGATATGTGTTTCTATCGACTCTAAATGGACGTAGCATAGCAGACAGAATTGACGTAACAAAACACTTGAAAGTGTGCGATGAGGCAAAAGACAGTGTCTAGTTTAGTAGTTGTAAGCGGACCATCTGGAGTTGGTAAGGGCACTTTGATAAGCGCCATTACGAAGATGGTAGGTAACATCCGTTTGAGCATTTCCGACACAACTAGGTTACCTCGAACAGGCGAAAAAGATGGAGTAAGTTACAATTTCATATCTATTACAGAATTTTCCAAACGAATCGAGCAAGGTTATTACTTAGAATGGGAGTTCTTTTTCAATACTTATTACGGAACCCCAAAACATCAAGTCGAGAACTTAGAAGAAAATGAGTCAATTTTTTTTGAGTTAGATCCCAAAGGCGCACTAGCAGTTAAAAGGTCGTTTCCCAAAGCAATACTTGTATTTATACTTCCCGCATCCCTTGAGCAGTTGAATGAGCAATTAGCCGGGCGGGGAACCGAAACTGCTGAAGAAAGAAACGTCCGGACTGCTAGATTGATCGAAGAACTAGAACTCGCTGCAATGTTTGATTTTGCGATAGTTAACAAAGATCTTGATATCACAATAAACCAATTCTGCGAATTATTTCAGCTCTTTGAGTACAAGATCGACAACTACTTTAGTTTTATATCAACGTTAAGAAAGAAGGCGGGTGAGACACTTAATGATGATCCTCACTAAGAAAAGAAAGAAGGCGAGTTTAACTCAACCTTCATTAGAGAAACTCCTAGAAAAGGTACCGAGCAAGTATGAGCTTGTTTTGCTAGCAAGCCGTCGTGCACGACAAATTAAGCGCGAAATAGACATACGACCAGATAGAATCAAAGATGTTGAATTCGCTAAACCTCTAACTCAAGCTCTGTACGAGATAGTTGAAGGCAAAGTTACCGCTGAAGACTTGAAATATGTCGATTTGCTAGATGATAACGACAAGTCTGCAGATGCAGTCCATTTATCAACTGACCTTGCCCGTAGCAGATTTTTTGAGGACGACGAGCCTGAAGTAGAAATAGAAATCGAAGAATTTGGACCAGAATTCGAAGATATTGAAGCTCCAGAGGGTTTTGAGCTTGACGAGGAGTAGCCTTCTTTGTTTAATAAGAAAAAGTCACTCTTGATAGGTATCTCTGGTGGCATAGCTGCCTATAAAGTATGCGAGATAATCAGACATTTTGTTAAGCTTGACGTTACAGTACAAACCGTTGTAACAAAGAACGCAGAAAAATTTATTACCAAAACAACCCTATCTGCGTTGTCTGGGAGACAATGCTTTTCTGACATGTTCGACAATATTGATCTTCAGACTGAAAACGGGAATTTCAAACACATTGACTTGGCTCGTGATTTTGATGTTTTTCTAGTTGCACCCGCCACCGCGAATGTCATTGGTAAATTTGCAAATGGAATTGCAGATGACTTGCTTACTACAACTTACCTTTCTTTCGATAAGCCTATTATCGTCGCCCCAGCAATGAATACTCGAATGTGGCAACACAAAGCAACGGTCAGAAACATAGATTTGCTTAGAAGCGATGGTGTAAACCTTGTTGGGCCCGTAGAAGGTACTTTGGCTTGTGGCGAAGCTGGGACTGGCAAGCTTGCCGATGTAGAAGCTATTACAGCTTGTACTGAAATGCTTTTGGGGTCGGATGGCCCTTGGGCGGGTAAACGAGTTCTAGTAACAACCGGGGCAACAAGAGAATCAATTGACCCGGTTCGGTTTGTATCAAACAACTCAACAGGCGAATTCGGCAATGCGATTGCACGGCAATTAGTGAGGTATGGTGCCAAAGTTTCTTTGATTGAAGCTAATCCAGCCAAACTTAGCACTCCATCCTATGTTGATTATTCATCTGTGAGTACTGCGCGAGAAATGCTGGATGCCGTCATAAAGTCTGCGGTTGATTGCGACTTTGTCTTTATGTTAGCAGCAGTAGCCGATTATACGCCTACTACAAAACATGACTCGAAATTGAAGAAGAGCGACTCGTGCGATCTTCTTACGATTGAGTTGACGCGATCGAGAGACGTTCTTCATGAACTTAGTGGCATTAGTAATCGTCCTATATTGGTGGGAGTAAGCGCAGAAACCGATAATGTGATTGAAAACTCACGCTTAAAACTGGAACGAAAGAACTTACATGCGATACTCGCTGTCGACGTTGGAAGCGAAAATCGTCCCTTTGGAGCAGTTCCAATAACCTCTACGCTTATCTTCAATGACAATACAAGCATCTCGCTACCTTTAATGAACAAAGACGTACTAGCCAGAGTTTGTATTGATGAAATTCATAAGCGGGTCATTGGTATTTAATCTTACCGCTTATGCTATTGTTGAGGGTGCGTATGGAAAGCATGGAAACTCTTAGATTCAAGAAACCGGAGAGGAGAAAATTAATGATGAAACATCTTTCGAAGTGGGGGCTACCCCTTTTGTTTTTAGTAGTTGGCTTAGTGCTAGGTGGGGCTGCAAGCAAGTTCCATTCCGCTTACGCAGCATCGGACACACCGATTCTTAAACAGGGTAGTTACTCATATAATCTTGATGACTACAACATATTCTTATTTATGAATTCAAGCGACATAATTGAAGTATTCATCGATATGGTCGTTTTCCGTTCGGAAGCTGAATCACGCGGCATTAAAGTCACGGATGCTGATATCGATAAATTCATTCAAGAAAATATGGTAGCCCCAGACGGTTCAAATCGTTATAACCAATATCTTGAACTGTTCGATAAAGCTACAATTCGACGTCAGATTGAATTGCAGATTATTTCTGACAAACTCGAAAAAGCAATCCGCGAGCAGGTTATCAAGGAGAATAACATCAAAGTTACAGAAGATGAAGCACGTGATTATTTCCTGAAGAATATCAGTGACATTCATCATCCTGCAATGGTTGAAGTGAGTCTGCTATCTACAAACACAAGGGACAAGTGTGAGAAAGCACTTAAAGAGCTTGAAAAAGGTGTCGACTTTAACGAGTTGTCTGTCAAAATGAGCGACATCAAAGAGTTAGTTTCTCAAAAAGGATACTTAGGAGTTGCTTCATACCGCGATCTAGAGCAAATCAACAAAACGCTTGCTGAAACCGCATTTAATTTAAGCGAAGGCGAATACAGTGCAATCATAAGAGGTGAGCAGAATTTCCATATCGTCTTCGTTCACAAAAAGGTTGCGGAGTATGCTCCAACATTTGAAAACATTAAATCAGAATTGATGGATATGATTCTTGAAACTAAACTGAAGAACCCAATGTCAGCTGCTTACAACAAGATTCTATCCAGTGGTTACGATTCAGTCAATCCGATGGTTCAGCTACTTGAACCGAAAAACCGCGAAGCTGCGAAAGAAGATAAAGTAGACGATCCTTCAAAACCAAACAACCCTTAAAACACCTTTGCTGTTACAATATGCGTATCCTTGTTGATTGAGGTGTGTAATGTTGCGTCGCTATTCGGTTGAAGTGGAACTTCTATCGAGGAAGGGCGGCGGAAGGCGTTATACTTATAGGTACAATCTTCATTACGCACCCCCGGATGTTGGCGATATTGTTGTTGTTCCATTTGCTAAGTGGATACTTCCAGCAGTTGTATTATCCGCAAAACGTATTGACGATACTCTTTTCGCTTTATATGAATCAACATTTGCAACTCACGACCTTGACACCGATAAAGGCATTAGTAGTGCATATTTATCAAACTATCGACCTATTCTAGGCATAGAAAGGCAATCCAAATTTATTCTTCAATGTGCTAGCGTGGGCAACAAAATTATCGAGCGAAGTTTACGCTCTGCGCATCAAGCGTATTCTTTTTTTACTCCTGCCTCTTTTGAAAATGAATATTCAGTTTGCTTTCAAGTAACGAACGAACATAAATTTGTCGAATACTTAGAAACTGCTGTAATAAGCAACCGTATTGAACGCGCATCAGTAAATCAACTTACAAAAGTGATTACAAAAACAGGGAACAAATCAAAACGTATTGGCGCGAGGGAGACTCGGTATTTTCTCGGTGATTTTAATCGACGAGACAAGCCTAGATCTCTATCAAGAGACGCTCTGCTACAAGCAATGATCAACCTCAACTTAATTCGATTCAGCATTGTCGCTAAACACTTAGAATTCGAGGAGTGGATCGATAACAATAGCTGCTTGAAAACTGCACACCCTAACCTCTTCACTCATCCGCAATTTACTTTTTTACACAATCGAGAAGGAGTTACAAGTAATTTTGCTAATGAAGTACCACTATTCACAGCTTGGTCGTCGCTTGTCGATATACTGGATGCAATTGTCGGTGATATTTATGAGTCTAAGAGGCTCAATCTGCAACATCGGTTAAGAGTTGTTATCACGCCATCTGTTGATCTATGTAATTCATTATATGAGTTGTTTTGTGAGAAGAAGTTAAGTGTTGAAAACAGTCTCAAGTACTTTTCAACACATGCCCGAACTAGGGAACTTATCAGAGTTTTACGAAAGGGTAATACCGATGTTTTAGTTGGAACATCGAATACAAGTAATCTAGTAGGGCTACTAGGAGCTGCGGATATATATGTGATTAACAGCGATTCGAGCGAATTTGCAGACGAGCCTACACGTCCATCGATTTTCAGTATTCTAGCTGCCGTTACATCATCAGGAAGTAAAGTAACTTTTCATCATTTCACCGGCGCAGGGGCTAGAGAATCTGCAACAAAACCGACTAAACCGTTGAGTGTTTCTGAGAACGATTGGCAAGTTTTGAATATCGAAAAGTGGGTTACGTGCGGTGATGAAGAAACTCCTGAAATCAGTCTGATAAGTGATCTGCTTAGGAGAGGTAAACCGCTTTTAGTTGTGCTCAACAAGCTTGGCCATGGTAGCGGATTTTACTGTGCAGAATGTTACAGCTACATTGGGTGTCCTGTTTGCGATTCTCCGTTAAATTCGTCAGCAGGTGTTTACCACTGCCGAAAGTGCGGAAATAGACTTCAAGACATTGCATGTTCTTCGTGCAACTCACCTTTAGTTGCCAGAATATCTGACGGAGTTTTAAGTATCGCTGAGAAGCTAAGAAAGACGATTGGCAATGAAAGTATTGAAGTGATTACAGCCGAGTCCTTCTCGGAAAAAGAATTGGTTCCTTTTCCATACAGCAGCATGAACTTAACTTCGGTCGTACTTACTACTGATGTTTGCTTGTCCAGACTCCTATCAATCAAACCGCAGACAATATTGGTTCTTGATGTTTCAGAGCGACTTCAAAGGTATCAATACACCGGAGCAGAAGCTGTCTCAGCGTACCTTCGGAAATCGCTGGCTATTATGCTTCAAGCGATACGCACCTGTTTATTTCTACGGGTATATCCAAAAATCCATTTATTAACTGGATGAAAAACGAAGATCCAGCCTATTTCGATCGCCGACACCGAATTGCTAAAAGATATGGACTGCCGCCTTTTGGGCGGAGGTACATTGTAAGAGTCCGTTTAAGCAATATGAAAAATCTGGATACTTTTTACGAAAAGTTACAGCTTCTTCTGGGACCTGATAATGTTTCACTTCCGAAACAAATCATAGGAGCAAGTGCTACGAAAAGAGTTTTCGAAATCGAAGTCGCAACACCAATCGCGCTAATGGATAGACATAAGATACTTGATATTGGACGATCTCTTAAAACAGAAGTTATTCCTTATACAACTTATTCCTAACCGATAGGTCACTTTCGCGTGTGTTTTGTATCAATTGCTGCAATTTGCTCCTGAATTATCTCAAATATTGATTCACAACCCGCTTTTGCTAAATCAAACACAGCTTCATATTCCTCTCTTGTAAAAGAAGACTCTTCGCCGCTCAATGAAAAATCGACTATACGACCGCTTTTCAATAAAACTATACAACCGTCAGCTTGAGCAGACGAATCCTCTTCGTAATTCAAATCTAACATCGGTTTTTTGCTAACAATGCCTGCGCTAACCGCACAAACCGGTTCGCTTATCGGCCATACGGAGTAACGCTTTTCGTTAGCTTTGATTAAGCTGTATAACGCCAAGAAACCACCTGTAATGCTTGCGGAGCGTGTACCACCGTCTGCTGAAATCACATCGCAGTCTATGTAAATTGTGCTTTGGCCAAGCGCTCCAAGCTTCATGACCGTTCTTAAGCATCGTCCAATGAGTCTTTGAATCTCAAACGTTCTGCCAGACGAGTTCACTCCTCTTTCACGTTGTGTCCGCTTATCTGTGGATGCTGGTAATAATGAGTATTCCGCAGTCAACCAACCCAATCCGCTTCCATAACGCCATTGCGGTACTCTATTCTCAACTGTAGCTGCACATATAACTTTAGTGTTGCCATAAGAAACAAGTACCTGATGTGGACGATGGTACTCAAGCTCGATCGTAATAGGTCGTAATTCATCATTATGTCGTCCGTCAGACCGAGGTCCCTTTGGACGAATACCGAATTTATCTCGTAGCGCATCAAAGCTCTTTATCCGTTCTTCGTCTGTCATCACAAAACCCATTTTGTTGAAATACTCAAATTTATATTAGCAATTTCTATCATGCTCGATATATCGTAACCAAGAAAATCACTTCCTTGTTTAACCAAGACACTCGACTCCGCACTCAAGTAGATTCTAGAACATGGCAAATCGTTTAGTTTGCTTTTGTTCAGCGCAGCTATACCAGACAAATAATGAGCCAAATCAAGCGCAAGATAGTGACCTGGATCAACGAAAGTCAACCTGCCCATTGAAAATTTCTTCATTGCATCTTCTAAAAAAGGATAGTGAGTGCAACCATGTACGATTGTATCGCACTGAGCATCAAGTATCGGCGTTAAATATTCATCAACCGCTTCAAAAACAGCGGGAGTGTCACGTTCGCCAGCTTCAACAAGTGGTACAAACTTAGGACAGGGCACAGCCACGATGGTGCACTCCGGCGCTCTTACTAATATATGCTTCTGATAACTTCCACTTTCCACTGTTGCGACAGTAGCGATAATCCCTATCCGTCCATTTCGTGTTAGGTTCACAGCATGTTGTGCGCCACCAGATATCAAGCCAAAAACAGGTACTCCAACTCTCTTCTTATCTTCATCGGATATCACGCTTGAAGATACGTTACAGGCTATAGCTATTACCCCTGCGCCTTTCATTGCAAGAAAGTCCATCGCATTTTTTG
>CAZRQJ010000044.1:0-412 GCA_964602075.1 uncultured Planctomycetia bacterium | reverse complement strand
AAATCACTGGAACTTCCGGAAGGAGTTTTTGCAGTTCTTTAAGGACTGTAAAACCTCCTATACCAGAGTCAAACATCCCAACCGCTAAGGGAGGCGATCCTACATCAATTATCATTTTTACCTTCTTTATTAATCAAGGAAATACTTTCAGCCACACTTTCTTTCGTTAGATCTATATTGAGCAAGGTCACAATTACCTCTCCGTTGTATGTTACTTGGAACTCATCATAACCTACTCTAGTTTCAACAAAACTAAAAACCGAATATACAATAGACTTAACTGCGATTTCACGTTTATTCTCCGGTAATTCCAGAAGCGTGTCGTCTAGTAGAATTGTAATCAACTTACCTTCGTTACTATCCCTTATCTCGAAGTTGATAGAGAGTAAGCTGTCGTCAAATACCCCTCCAT
>CAZRQJ010000043.1:0-14568 GCA_964602075.1 uncultured Planctomycetia bacterium | reverse complement strand
TACATACAAGCGAATTAGGCTGGAACGGAACGGAGTTTGTTCTTCCGCCGCTTCCATACGATTATGCCGCGCTCGAACCGCATATCGACGCGCAAACTATGATGTTGCATCATGACAAGCACCACGCAGCATACGTTGCCGGGCTCAACGCCGCGCTCGCCAAACTAAAGACAGCACGCGAATCGGGTGATTTCGCAGCTGTGAAGCATCTTTCTCGCGAAGTGGCGTTCCACGGAAGCGGACATGCTCTTCACGTCATCTTTTGGAACAACATGTCGCCAAACGGCGGCGGCGCACCCACGGGTAGACTGCTCGATGCAATAAACGACAGCTTTGGCAACTTTGACGCTTTTATTGGTCAATTCAAGGCGGCATCCATCGCAGTCGAAGGCAGCGGTTGGGGAATCTTAGCGCACGAACCGATGAGCGACAGACTATACATAATGACGTCCGAAAAGCATCAGGACCTGACCATCTGGGGTATGACCCCGCTTCTCGTGCTTGATGTCTGGGAGCACGCCTACTACCTAAAGTACCAAAACAATCGCGCAGCTTATGTCAATGCCTTCCCGAACGTAATCAACTGGGACGACGTAGCGAAAAGACTGGGGTAGGATAGTGTTTCAGGTATCATCCGAACAACAAACGCAGTATTATTTCTCTGCTCAACCCATGGTGTCGTTCGAGATCGCGTAGAATATCGTTTAACGTTCCAATAGAAACTGAAGCATGTGCGGGTACGCAAACGTGATTCTCGCCGTCTTGTTCCGTTGTCAGAATGATGTGACTGCCACTCTGACGCGTGACTTTATATCCCAATTTGCCTAATTTGCGCGCCAATTCAACGCCTTTCATATCTCGTGGGAGTTTGACCATCAACCTGCAATAACCTCTTCACGTACCTGGCGCAGAAGAATGACCCTTGGTCTCGATTCAGAGTCGTCGAAGTAAAGACGCACGGCGTCACGCACCATCGCCTTTAACTCGTCCATATCGCGTCCTTGCGTGAATATGGAATAACCGAGGGCGCGTGCTCTCAACCCGCACTCCGGATCCTCGCATACCTCAAAGATGATTTCGCTCAAAATTGCCTCCACACAAATTATACCAGCACACATTGGGAACTGCATCGGGAGACGTCAACCCGGCACCATACTTGATCTCTCCTACTCCTCCATATCAACCTCAACGTGGGATTCGGTTTCGATAGTCAGCGTGAACGAAAGAACGTTGAAAGAAAAGCTGTCGTCTCTTGACGAATAGAGCACGCCGTCCTTGTCAAAAAAGTCGGTTCGATAGCTGTAGCAGCACCACACTTTCGCCGAAAACATGTACCAGCCGTCGATAAGCTTCTTGAGATTGCTCTCGTTGAGCGTGAGGGAAAACGAACCCGACGGCGACTCTATTACAGTCTCGGTAAAATAGTCCGTTCCCGTTTTAGACATTTTGAATTTATCTATCGTACCGGTCGTAACTGACGAGGTTTCGCCGTGAATGGCTTCAGTTACCATGCCTCCACCTGTCGAAAAGTTGAACTCAAGGGTTACTGGGAGCTGTCCGAGAATCCTCGCATCAACGATATGCCCAAGAGCAACATCGGCAGTGTCCGAGTTTATTATGAGTCCAGGCGCGTTGATGGAACCTGAATAAAAGAACGATTCCGGTAGCGATACCGGATGCGGCATCACCGGCTCAAGCTTGTATCCCGAGACTTCTCCGCCGCCTATTTTCACAGCGTTGCTTTTAAAAATGCGTCCGCCGGCTTCCACTTGTACAAATATCTCGTCTCCGGGTACAGGCGCGATTTCGATTGTATCTATCGTTCCCTTGATTATTTTACCGCCTGCGATCATCGTTTCCTTGCCGTCACGCTTCGAATAGACGTAACAAGGTCCTTCGTATTTGATTTCTCGCGACCATGCTTTGTCCCGACTCAACTCATGCTTCATATCTCCAGTTATCAGGTACTTGCCGGATACACCCATTTCTTCTTCACACTTCATCGTTATAAAAATTGTTGGAAAAAACAGATTGATAGCTTCCGCTCCGCCGCGCACCGCGATTGGAATTAGTACGCTCGCGTACTGGTCGGCAAAAGCCGCCTGAACATGCCATACGGGTCTATACTCGTAGCCGATTTCGCCATTATCGCCAACAACGGTAAATGTCTCCATAACCATCTGTATCATCGGAATCGTTCCTACGCCCGGAAAACTCTTTTCATAGCAGCCGGTCTGGGCGTTCCACGTGAAATTGGAGAATTGTGGTACTTTGTAAGGATGCTCGCCATTGCGCGGCATTATTGTCGGCGTTCCCTGACTGTATATCGTGTCCTCCGAATAGAAGTTCATATTCGTGAACACCGCTATGTTGTGAATGATGTCCTCTATTGAACATCCCGACACGTTGATAAGCTGGTCGATCGCAGGATTTATGGTGTGATTCTTAACGATAACATCGTCTACCGTATCTTCAATCGGATCGGAATATGCATGCCCATCGTTACGCACATGGCACGGCTGGGTCATATCCGCGATACAGTGCATTGTTTCTCCAAGTGCTCTGAACGCCCTCGCTGTATTCTCTTCTCGTTTTTCCTCCGGTCCCTCGAATGCAAGCGTGTAATATTCGAGGCCTTTCTGCCATGAATACTCATTTTGCTGGTGCGATAAAGCCCATGTTCTTGCGTCGATATTCGGGTTTACTACATACCTATCTGGCACAGTGTCCGTCAAATAAACCTGCGGGTTGGACGTGGGATCGTAGAAGTGACAGAGAGCATTCCAGATTTCAGGTTCGTCAGCCGAGTATCCTCCGCTCATAAGCCAGTCTTCGAAACTCTTTGTCGCTTTCCCCGTGCCTGTCGTCCAGCTTAAATAACCCGGATTCGACGTGAGCACTTCCGGTCCTTCCCATTTACTGCCGGTATCCACAAGCGAAGTTGCGCCGTTCGAAGCCATATATTTAGAACTCTGCCCGAACATTTCAACCCAGAGGCTGAATGCCTGTTTGTTGATTTCCGGGTGCGCTTTGACGTTACCCCACGCGTATGCGAAATCAACACGAAGCAAAACCAGCATGACTACCGCAACCGAAAGCAATCTGACCATTACAGCTCTCCTTAAGCTAAGGTATTTCCATTGTACATGCTTTTTGCATGGGTATTTAGAGAAACCCCAAGTGAAAATCAACAAAAAAACCGCAGAAACACTTTATAACGGCAACTCTCAAGTTGCCTGACTCGTAATACGTGAATCAACACATCGGATTGAAACGAGCAGCCGTAATCATCTAAAGATTTCAACCTGTGTTTTGCGACATTGCTTTAGGTAAAAACGCACGTTCTAAAGGTAACATAGGGGGCGCGTTCGCGCGCGATCTGATATTTTTAGGAACGGATTTTGAAACGAATATTCATTTTGATAGTTTTAGCGCTATCAGCACTTGCTCTGGCTGCCTGCTCGTCGAGTTCGCCCGTCGTCAACCACGACAGGGATGCTTCGGCGGCAGCGTCTGGAAGTAGTTCGAGATACATCGTCGTAATGACTCCAAATGCAACATCGAGCGACGTAAGCGGGATAAAGAAATCGCTCACGGTGCGTCCCGACCAGAGTTATTCAAACGTGTTCACTGGATTTGCGGGCACGCTTACTGATACAGAAGTGAAAAAGCTCCAAGCTGACCCGAAAGTTAAGTATGTTGAACCAGATCTGACAGTAAAAATCGTCGGTAAACCGGGCGGCGGCTCACCTCCTCCGCAGCTACTTCCGTGGGGCGTAAACCGTATAGACGCAGACTTGAATTCAGGCACAGGTGGGGCGGGAGTAACAATTGCAGTGATAGATACCGGTGTTGACATAGACCATCCCGATTTGGGAAACGCATATATCGGTGGAATTAACATAGTCAAACCCGGTTATACACCTGAAGACGACAACGGCCATGGCTCGCATGTTTCTGGCATTATTGCTGCTCGCAACAACAGCATAGGCTATGTTGGCGTCGCACCTAATTCGAGCATCGTAGGTGTCAAAGTTCTCGACCGCCGCGGCAATGGCTACCTCTCATGGGTTATTTCGGGAATCGACTGGGTAGCAGCAAACGCTTCAACCCTAGGCATCAAAGTTGCTAATATGAGCTTGAGCACTCGCGGAGATAGTCAGGCGATGTACGATGCGATAGCGGGAGCAACAGCTAATGGAGTAACATTCGTTGTGGCGGCAAGCAATGAATTCACGAATGCCAATCAATATGTACCTGCAAAGTTCGACAATGTTATCTGCGTATCCGCTTTGACTTCTTCAAACACATTTGCCTCGTATTCAAACTACGGAAGTGTTGTTGATGTCATCGCGCCCGGTTCAAGCATACCTTCATTGTGGAAAAGCGGCGGCTACAACACGATTAGCGGCACATCTATGGCTGCGCCACACGTGGCTGGATCTTCTGCGCTTTGGCTCGACGATCATTCGGGCGGATTTGCTGAAGTGTATGCAGCGCTCGTTTCCGCAGGCGAATCGGCTCCAGTCGGCGGTTGGCCCGGCGACCCGGATGGCATTGCCGAACCGCTTGTTGATGCACAGAACCTGTAGAAACAGAGTAGGACTTAGATGTTCCTTTTTGAGATAACCTGTTTTGATTAAAATACCGAGTAGGCAAATGTACAGATATGCCTCTACAATGTTAAAGAGTCGAAACGGTCTGGAAAGAAACACCAGTTTTAATTGTGTTACAACGGTCGTTGAGAAACGTTGACTACTGTCGTTTGGAAACACTAAACAATCCACTTCCGACCTCATCCGCTACGATCCTGCGACAGGGACGCAGACTGTGGTCGTCGCGTAGGCGTCAGTGTGAAATGTGAGGTACGGTATAATGCTTTACGACATTCGATATGGTACTAAAGATGGGGGAAGGTCAGTCGGAAAGAAACGGGGATGCACCTGATTTCAACTCATCGTGTACTGAATAAGCATACGCGATAAGCGTCGCAAATCACTACCTAACTGCGATTTTCGTTATCTAGATTTACTAGGAATCCATCCCAACCCACTCGTGACTTATACCTTCACCGCTCACACGCACTATGACGAAACCATGCTCCGGTATCCCAAATCCGTATTTCTTATTCAGTTCCGCGCCGCCGCCGCCGCTGATTATATACGGCACTCCGCCTATTTTGTTCTCGTCGTACATATGCAGGTGACCCATAAAAACAGCCGCAGATTTGCCTTCTTCTATTTTTGAAATTATCGCAGCAGTCCGAGCCGTTTTCATCGTGCCGCTCATCGAATGCACAGCCCATCTTTCATACGGCGGCGGACAATGGAAAAATACGAAACAAGTTTTCTCGCTCGTAATGTATTTACCAGCAAACGCTTCTGCCTCTTTAGTAAATACGCCTGTCGAATTGTCCAATGCGATAAAGCGATATGCGCCATAATCGAAATACCAGTTCAGGTTGCCAATGTATCTTTGAAAAACGCTCTTTCCGCTCTTAACATCGTGATTCCCAGCGACATTTAATATTGGTATGCCAAAATCAGCGACCGATTGAGAATAGTGGTCGTACTGCTTAGTTGTCCCGCTGTTAACGAAATCGCCTACGTTTACGATAAAGAGCGGATCGAACGACTTTGTTTTATCCAGCAGCGACAAGAATACTTTGTCGTTGTCGCGAGTATCGCCAATGACGACGAAAACAAACCCGCCGTCGAGCCCGCGTTTATCAGACCACACGGCTTTAATGTTGTCGCTTAGTTTAAGTGGTACGGCATATGCCTGATGAGCTATTAATAGCAATAGGACAAAACACACGACAACGCAAATTAAACAATCCGTAATTGTACGCAAAAATACGCGAAAATTGATCGTATTCATAGTACGAACACTACCCTAAAGATTGATCATTAAACTTAAGCGCTTTCGCCTTCAGTCGAAGCTTGTACCATTTCGTCGTGCGGATTGTCTTGTGGATTACTTTGCCTGTGCTTGCGGCGGGCAACGCCTTCCTTAATCGCCTGTTCATGTACAGCGCGCGCAACTCGCTTCGCAACTTGCGGGTTGAAAACGGACGGAATTATGTAGTCCGGACCAAGTTCTACCTCTGAAACGCAATTAGCGATTGCTTGCGCTGCAGCTTTTTTCATACCTTCAGTGATGCATGACGAATTGGCATCCAGTGCGCCACGGAAGATTCCCGGAAAACAGAGAACGTTGTTGATTTGATTCGGATAGTCGCTGCCTGTTGCCATTACCGCAACATGACCCCAACACTCTTCCGGCATTATCTCCGGAACAGGATTGCTCATAGCGAAGACAAACGGATCAGGATTCATCAGTTTGATGTCGTCAATAGTAACGATACCGGGTCCTGATAGTCCAAGGAATAAATCGGCACCCTTCATTGCGTCATGAATTGTGCCTGTACGCTTCTCGCGATTTGTATGTTCGGCATACCACTGCTTAGCGAAATTGTCGCCTAGGTCGGGTCGGCCATCGTAAATGATTCCCTTCCGATCTACACCTAGGAAGTGCTGGACCCCCATCGACATCAATATCTTTGTGCATGCTACGCCTGCCGCACCGACTCCGCAAACAATGACAGTTAAATCTTCAAGCTTTTTCTGCGTTAGTTTGAGAGCGTTGATTAGCGCGGCTGCGACGACGACTGCCGTTCCATGTTGATCGTCATGGAAAATAGGTATGTCAAGTTCTTTCTTGAGCGTATCCTCAATATAAAAACAACGAGGTGCAGAAATATCCTCAAGGTTTATGCCGCCGAAAGTTGGAGCAATCGCTTTACAGATTTTAATTATCTCGTCAGGATCCTTTGTGTCGAGACAGATTGGAAACGCGTCGACGCCACCGAATTCCTTGAAGAGCATTGCCTTGCCTTCCATAACTGGCATAGCGGCTTCAGGTCCGATATCGCCAAGCCCAAGCACAGCAGTCCCGTCGCTGACGACAGCTACCATATTTTTCTTTATCGTAAGCTTCCATGCCTTTTCGCGATCTTCATGAATCGCCATACAAACACGTCCGACCCCCGGCGTGTATGCCATAGACAAATCGTCGCGAGTCTTGACGGGAACTCGATTCTTGATTTCAATTTTACCGCCAAGGTGCATCAAGAAAGTACGGTCGCTCCAGGAGCGCACTTTTATGTCTTCAAGTTTCTTCACGGCTTCGATAACTTCTTGAGCATGCTCTACGCTCGAACACTCAACTGTAAAGTCGCGCCATCCAATGTCTTTGAACAATTTTACTTGGTCGATTGCGCCGAGACTTCCACCTGCATCGGCGATTCTCGTTAGAATCTTCGCGATGGTACCCGGAATTCGCGGATATTCGACGCGAATAGTTATGCTGTAACTTGCGCTTGGTTTGATCGTCATAACAGCCTCCATAAATGGAGATAAATCTCCAAGTTATCTATTTTACACTATTAGCCGTAAAAATCGGCTTAACAAAATCGAACAGCAGTAATTGTGATTTCAAGAGCACATTTTCGCGCATTTAGTTAACATGGATTGTTAACCGAGTTCGCATGCGATTTTACGCACAGCTTTCAAAACATAATCTATATCATCAGCAGTGTTAAAAACTCCGATAGACAATCGAACAGTTCCGCCTTTGTCGAGTGTGCCGATCAGTTTATGCGCCAACGGAGCGCAGTGAATTCCAATTCGGTTGGCGATACGATAGTTGCCAGCCAAAACTACAGCACAGCTATGTGCGCCGATATTGAAACTGATCACACCGCTATGTCCTTTGTTTGTGTTTGGATGACCATACAGACTTACATTTTTAACTTCTTTCAATCCGTTTATCAACCGACCACTCATGTCTGTAATATAACTGTGAATCTTGTCAATCTGATAACTTTCAATATAATCCAACCCTGAATTCAACGACGCCACACCCGGAACATTTATTGTTCCAGCTTCGTAATATTGCGGAAGCGTAGTTGGATGCTTAATGCTCTCCGAAAGATATCCAGTGCCGCCTATACGCAACGGGCGCACATCGTAACCTTCCGCTATGTACATTAACCCAGTGCCCTGAATACCGAGCAGGGATTTGTGTCCAGGACAGGCGAAAAAAGCAGCTCCGATTGAGTCGAGATCAAGTTTCATATGCCCAGCTGCTTGCGCTCCGTCAAGCAATACTGGTATTCCCAACTCTGCCGCTGCATTCACGACTTCAAGGTAGTTCTGCACGGTGCCGATTACGTTGGACACCATGTTGATCGACAAAAGCCTTGTGTTTGGTTTTGCAAATCGCTTTATCGAATCTGGATCGACGCGCCCTATGGAGTCGCTCGGAAGAACGTCAAATGTCACTTTGTTCCATTCGCGCAACGTTTCAAGCGGTCTAAGAACGCTGTTGTGTTCAAGTGGGGAAACTAGAACGTGGTCCCCGTCGTTAAGCCAGCCGAAAATGATCGTACTCAAACCGTCAGTCGCACTATAAGTGAAAATCAAACGTTGAGGTTTTGATATTCCCAGAAAACACGCAAGCTTCGAGCGTGTCTCGGTAAGTAGTTTGTTTGTGACAACGCTTCCTTCGCCGATACCGCGCGATGGCGATCCCGAATTTGCACGGATAAAGTCGTTAACCGCATCGTACACCGATTCGGGTTTCGGGTAGCTTGTCGCGGCGTTGTCCAAATAAACAATGCGTTCAGATGATATTTCGTTCATAACCTGTGATGTGCAAGAATTGCTAATCGCCTAAAGACTCGTCTTTAGCAGGAGCGTTCTCTTGTGGTGTAGTATCGTCAGACGGTACAGCGCTTTTAGCGTCCTTCGACTCGTCTTTAACCGCGGATTTGAACTCGCGTATGCCTTGCCCAAACCCGCGCATTATACGCGGAATTTGCGTGCCGCCAAAAAGCAACACTGCGGCGATTAAGATAAACAGCAATTCCTGCGTCCCAAGCCCAAACATGACGACCTCCGTCTATCAACAGACAATACATTATACAAAAGGTTAGATTATTAAGCTAACAACTTCACTACGGCAATAACACATTTAGTTTTGCCTTAACAAGAATGAACACTTGCCCATCAAGCGATTACAGGCATCACAATTCCGCCTTCCTCTGTGCCAGCACCAGAGCCGCTTTCACTTTCTGTGCCTTTCGCTTCCGCCGGTTTGTCCGCCTCGTCGCGCTTTTGGTATTTGAAAAATCCATCAACGTCACCGAAAAACTCATAAACTTTATTGTCCGTGTCTGCTTTCAGCGAATCACAAAACATATATTCTTTGCCTGCACTTATAACAACTCCGCCGCCCATTTCGAGCAGTTTTTCTTTCTCGTCGAAACTTAGCGTGCTGCACTCGGCGTATTTTCCGCCTTTGCCTTCGATTCGAATCGTATCCCCTTTGGACTCAAGCTTGCGTTTGTCGTAGTCGAAGACCATCGTTTCGGTAGTAACAGTCATCGGATTCTCAAGTTCATCCGTAACTTCTTTTTCAGCTTCGTCAGGCTTTACCAAACCGCCCTCGATAAGCCAATTTCCGTTCTGTTGATAGTACTTCACGTTCCCTTGTGCTCTAATCAACTTCGCAGAATCGTCCACCTCGAATATATCGCATTCGAGTTTCTTATCGCCCTGATCTACAACAACTTGATCGTTTGGTTTAGTTTGCGTTGAACTCTTCTTAGGCTCACTCTCTTTAGGCTCAACCGCTTCTTCTTCTATTGATTCGTCGCTGTTTACATGACTTGAATCCGTTTCTTTAGCGGTGTCAACAGCTTCTTCAATCTGCGTGAGTCCAATATCGGCACTGACATTCTTCGCGTTGTCGCTGCCTTCGCTAGGCGAATCCGTATCTGTCGCAGCATTATCGGTCATTATGCACAACATCTTTCCCGAACTCTCGTTGACGCGCATTTCGTCGCAAGCGATCGTCGTTTTTTTCTTTGTTAAAGCCTTAGCTGTTTTTTCGTCCTCTTTTTCAACCACACCAGAATCGAACAGCCAACCGTAGCTTTCAGCAGAAAAAAGAACGTCACCGGTCAACACGTACTCACCTGATTTACTGTCGTAGTACATTTGAGACGCTTCAATAACCGTGTCCTCTTGAACTACTTTGACTTCACCTTTAGCTGAAAAATATTCCGTTTCCCAATTGTATTCGAGTTCACTGCAGTAAACTTTCGTAATCTCATTTTTGAACGCTGTAATCATACGAGTCTTTTTATCAGCGCCGCTTTGCAAATCTGCAATACCCACATTGTACCGCTCGAACTGAACAAAGCCCGTCGCTTTAAGCCAGTTTTCGTTGTACGCGACCTCTATTTGGTCGCAGTTGATTCGATATTCAGGATCTTCGACAAACGCATTTCCGATTAGAACAGCCGTTTCTTTATTTTGATCCACGTCCGCGGTATCGCCCTTCATCATCGTATTGTAGTAGAAAATTTCGATTCCGCCTTCAATGTGATAGAGCTTATCGGTCGTGTTGCCTGTTATCCGTCCATTCGGTACGAGCATGCGCACAAATCCACGGCGAGTGTACTTGCCTTCTTCCGGGTCAGCTTTGCCTTTATCGTCGTTCATTTCTTTATCGCCCGTTTCGTCTTTCGACTCTGTTTTGCCGCCACCATCGCCGATTACAATTGCTTCACCATCCGCATAGACAGTTTGGTTCGTTTCTATTGAAGCAAACAAAACTATTGTTAAAAAGAAAATAGCGGTAAATAAGGCACTATAGCGCACTTCTAATCTCCCTCCTTCGGCGGTCGTATTACGATCGCTTCTGAATCAGTCGACGCAGCGCTAGGCTCGCTTTCACCGTCGCTTCCGTTCGAATCTTCGCTGTTAGCATTATCCTGTCGTTTAGGTGGCGGCGGTTTCTTTATTCGACTTCCGCTCTCATCGTCTTTCTTGGGAGTTATGATTATCTCGTAGCCTTCGCCCTCTATACTCTCGCGAATCTCCGTAAAGCCACTTTCGCCTTCACCTTCAATTGGAGGCAAAAACTCACCGCCTGGCGAAGCAACCATCAAATTCCTTTCAGCTTCAGGAGGATCCGTCACACCTAAAGTCTTGCGAACCGCTTCATCCCCCGAGTAACCCGTAATTTGGGGTGGAGCCATAGGTACACCTTCAGGCGGCAGAAGACGCCCAGACGCTCCACTTTCAACGCCTGACCCACCGCTCGAAGTTGCGCCTATTCCACCGGTCATTTTGTCGATTAAACTACCAACGCTTGTTTGGTTGTCCGAATCCCAAGGAGGTTTCGATAGATTACGACCAGATAATTTCTTTATCCAGTCAAACGCATTTACATCGACTTCAGGAGCAGGCGGCTCTGGAATTGCGAGAGGACTTTCATCCGCAATCGTCTTTATAACTACATCTTCCCAATCGGGTAGGAACTCCCATGGTGGGTTTTCTTCGCGCCATAGCCGAATATCCTCCTGACGTTTTTTTTCTATCTCCTCGTCGGAAGTGCCTTTTGAACCTCGCTCTTTTATCTTCCTGTCAACGTCGTCAAACTCCTTGATGTACTTCTCGGGAATGCGAATCATACTGTCGGAGCGACCATTGACCTCTATGTCGTCTTTATCAGTAAAGAAGATAATCTGTTCGCCAACAAAATGTTCGTCTTTCTTGTTCCAATATTCAACGCCGGCTTGACATGTAAATTTTTTCTTCTGATCGTCGAAAAACATTTCGTTACACTGTGCGGCTTTATCACGTTGCCTAATACGAACTACTCCCTCGGCGAAAATATCGTTTGAATCGAGAAAGATAACAGATCGCTCGGCTGTGAGCTTTATCTCTTCATAAATCATTTTCTCAACGTCGGGATTCTTGAAGTCTTTTACAATCTGTTCATCCCGCATCCATTCGCCGCTTTTCTGATAGAGAAAAATGTTATCGTCCAAAAACACTACTTTTCGCAACTGACCAGTATCAGGATCACTGTATTTACCGAAATAAGTTATGCCGTCCGAGCCGGCGCGCCTGTCGTCTTGCACTATTAAACTGCGACCGTAAGTTCGCGCGTAATCGACATCCCAGAAGTATTCTATATCGTCTGCTTTTATCAAAGATGTCCGTTTGCGCATCGCCTTCAAAGCAGGATCGTCGTTCTCATTAGCTTGGCTTGGGTTGATTCTCATTGCGACATTTCCGTAACATTTCGCCCAAGAATCTTTCATGTGTACTTCGACATGGTTAGCCCATATCTCGATCTCGCCCTTTTTGAAGTAAAGCTGTGTCGGATCGTCATCGCCAGGCGGTAGTACTCGCTCACCCGTGATCGGATTCATAATAAGCGGGGGTTTTACTTCATATTCCTTATCGCTGTAATCGCTAAGCGCGACCATTACTTCTTGATCTTTGTCGTATATAACCATATCAGAGTGGATAAAAACATCTTTGAAGTCTTGAAGTTTCAAGTCCGCTTTAGTCAGTTTACGCTCCTGAATAAAAGCGGTATCCTTCAATTCGCTAACTTTAACCTGACACTTACCCACAAACGACAGCTGGCGCAGTTCCTTATCGCCTTGCATATAGTCCGCCGTAACCCAGTTGCCGTCTTTTGTCACGAGCGTGACATGCTCCGGAAACACGAATTGGTTTGCGTAGTGAACCCAGTGTATCCGTTCGGTCTCAACCATCATGTTATCACGCGTGAGTATTCGGATACCGTCAAAAAGATCAAGGTTTTTTGTGCGCTCGTAATACAGAATCGTGCCGACTTCCATACGCAGGTTCGGACCGTTGGCATCGAAAAAGTGTGCTATTGCGTCATGAAATTCATACTCGTCCTCGCGAGCGGATACAGTAACTAAATCCGCCGATATCTGCCAAACGATCTCGCCGCGGTCGTTGATGCCGGTGGCTTTATTGCCTTTCAAAGCGATGCTGTACCTTGAATCTCGCGGTCGATTCACAATCTCGTTTATTTCGGCTTCGGATTTATAAAAAATGAGATTCACGGCAGCGCCCGTAGTTAGGATCGCAAGAATAGCTAGTATCAGCTTAAGATCGCGCACGATTACTTCGCGAACGCGCGAAGCCCTGCTTCTCGATACATAACTCATGCGATCTAAATCTCTCCTTAAGCCCTTACCGAACAACCGATCGGAACAGCCGATTTTACACCAAAAATCGTAGGATGACTTGGCAAGTGTATGACGAAAAGTTATCTCGTTCGTTCGCGGACAAATATTAGATCACGTATCAACTCGTTACTTAATGAGCGGTTTATAAAACATAAGATGGAAACGCGTTATTTTTCCACTCGCAATCTGATAAAAACTCGTTCGCAAGAGTACCGGTCATCAATCCTTCATAGATATGGTTAAAATTTGCAATATGTGATTTCGTTCTGTTAACGGCATACTCAACCATCGTTCCCGTCTGCATGATAAACGCCCAATCGCTCGCTTGTAGAAGCAACAATTCGCGAACCGCCTGTTTCAGTGCGCGTTGGACGAAATCGTTATCGTGCCTTCTAAAGCGTTCTCTTAACTCATCCATCCTGTTCGACAACTCCAAAATATGCGGATATATCCATTCGTTCGCTTCTGAAAGCCAGAAATTAGAGTAACCTTGATCGCCCCAACTGGAAAACGACGGCGTTATTATTTGATTTGCAGGAAACTCTGTTAAATAATCGGGGGCGCATGTAAATTCAATGAGCCCCGGATGATCGTTCGTGTAACGTATGATATTTTCGAGCCAAAGCGGTCCCTCAAACCACCAATGCCCAAACAGCTCGGCATCGTATGGTGCAACGATAAGTGGCGCCCTGTCCATCACATTAGCCAAATGCTTTGCTTGCTCACCTCTATTGAAATGAAAGTTACCCGCATGTTCGAGTGTCTTTTTATAGGCTTTATCGGGGTTGTAAATCCGTTTGTGCGGAGTTTTGCCCGTTATTGCGTGATACTTGAAACCCGTATGTATGCGGGTATCTCCCTCATGTATGTACGGCGCAACATAATCCAAAGGCAAATCGAAACCGATGTCTCGATAAAAGTCACGATAAGCTGCATCGCCGGGATAACCCTCGTTGGAACTCCAGACCGATTTACTCGATTCTTTGTCGCGACCGAATACAGCTACTCCATTTCCGCAGAACGCGGGCGCATGAACACCATATATCGGGGCTGGATCGGCATGTTCTATGCCGTGAGTATCGACAAAGAAATATCGAATACCTTCATCCAAAAGGTAACCTTCGAGACCGGGGAAGTAACCGCACTCCGGAAGCCAAATGCCTTCCGGACGGCGACCGAGAACGTGTTCGTGATACGCGCAGCCGACTGCAATCTGTTGTCTGATTGCCGAGGGAACAGGTTGAGCAAGAGGCAAAAACATATGCGTCGCCGCACAAGAGATTAATTCGAGCGAACCTGTATCATAGAATCTCCGAAAGCCACGCGCTAAATGAGTATCGTATTTTTCGACGAAAATGCGCCTGCATTCTGCTAGGCGATCTCGATACATATGAGCTAGATGTTTACAATCGGTCGCTTCGCGCTCGGTTCGTTCAATTTCCTTTTGCGCTAGAACAAGGTGTTCATCGAGAAACCTG
>CAZRQJ010000042.1:0-15065 GCA_964602075.1 uncultured Planctomycetia bacterium | reverse complement strand
CGAATATACTGCGCTCGGTGTGGCACATGAAGCCCTATCAATTTTTCAACCGCTAGGCAGTAGCAGAGTTCGTTGTTCATCGGCGATAAATAGTCAAGGCGCGGGTAGTGGGCAATGTTTTTCGTCCAGTTGCGTGTTTCCGAAATCTTCTCAATCCCAGTATGCAAGAAACCGACATCAGGCTTGCAAGTTACTATCTTTTCGCCCTCAAGTTCGAGAACAAGCCGAAGCACTCCATGTGTGCTCGGATGTTGCGGCCCCATATTGATTCGTATGAACCGCTCGATCTCATTACTTGCCTCAACCATTGATTTTCCAACATCAATCATAATGTGTCCTAGTTACAGGCAGAGTCACCTATGCATGTCAACGATTGTAATCTCCTAGAATCTCTTCAAGATTGGATGGAATAACATTCTTGCCAAGGTTCCAAACATCTTTACCGCGGACGGGGTAATCTTTAAGAAGCGGATGTCCATCGAAATTTGGGGGTAAGAGAATGCGCTTTAGGCTAGGATGTCCTTCAAATTCAATGCCGAACAAGTCGTATACTTCACGCTCATGCCAATCAGCGGTGCGAAACAGATGAACAACCGAAGGTAATTTTGGAGATTCTCTAGGAAGAACAGCATATACAAAAATGCGTGTGTGAAGCTTGAAACTATATAAGTCGTAAGTAACGTAGAAAAACCGATACAGTGATTGAAGACCCTTATGCCATTCCGCACCCGCCACTTGCGACAAATATCTGTACTGTAACTCCATGTGGTCGCATAAAAACTCAAGCACGTATGGTATTAGAGCTGGTTCAACTTCAATCCGAACTTCGTTATCAAATCTGCGATCTTCTAAAATTCCGCTGTGGAATTTTGATTTAAGCAGTTCAAGCGTTCTTGCGGCGCAGTCGAGAGTATTACGCAGATAATCGGACTTAATGTTCTCAATGTTGTTTGAAGAACGCCTGTTGGGTTTTCCCCACTTGACGTCCGGATTTGGTTTAAGTTTGTCGTCGGACATCAAAGTTTACCCTCGCGGAGTTTTACGGTTTCAGGATCAGGAACGCCTTTGTTTTTTATAACGATTCTTGAAGTTGGGTCTTGGATTTTCTGCTGAAGTTTGATCAGCCCGTCAAGAAGCATTTCTGGCCTTGGAGGGCAACCTGGAATGTAAATATCGACTGGTATGATGCAATCGACTCCGTGAACGATACTGTATGTTTGAAACACGCCACCGCTCGATGCGCACGCACCCATCGAAATAACCCATTTTGGTTCGGGCATTTGGTCGTAGAGTCTCTTAATAATCGGTGCCATTTTCCAAGCGAGTCTGCCGGGTACGATAAGTAAGTCGGCTTGTCGTGGGCTTGAGCGAAACACTTCACTACCAAATCTGCTGATGTCGAAATTCGAAGCAGAAGTGCTCATCATTTCGATAGCGCAACAGGCAAGCCCAAACCCTAAAGGCCATAGCGAGTTCGACTGTGCCCATCGCATCAGCTTTTTGACAGTCGTAAACACGACCGTGTCTTTAAGTCCTGCGGGTTCGTAAAGATCGTTTACAGTCATGATTAATCCTACACTTCGACGCTACTCATTGTGTATTACTTCCAGTCGAGTGCGCCTTTACCTACTACGTAAAAGTAACCTACCAAAAGAATGATGATGAAGACAAGCATTTCGGCGTACCAGAACACAGACGCGCCGGCTTCTGAAAAACTCTTAAAGGAAATCGCCCAAGGCCATAAAAAAACAGCTTCAATGTCGAATATAACGAACAGAATCGCCACTAAATAGAATTTAACTGGATATCTGCCTTCTGTTATACCATCGGTTTTTAACCCGCACTCGTATGGTTCGTCGAATGTCTTCTTTGATGCGTACTTAGAAGGCGTAAGGAAATGCGACAGAACGATCATGACGACAGAAAGCGCAACCATAATTAGCGCGAAAATCAAAATCGGTACAAAAGCAGCAATCATCACTACTCCGAAGACGGTTGCTAAATGAGCCAATCGCGATTATATCAAAGGTAAAGCGCTTGCAACAAACGTATTGCCTTGTTTCGACTGAATCACGAAGTGGATGGACATGTGGAGCTTGTGATAGCTATTTGAAGTCAAGTAGAGATGTTTCGAGTTTTCTTTTTGTATTTTCAAAGAAAAAAAGTTATATCTCCCCATGTTTATGCCGATTTGCGTTGCACTGGATGTTTATGGCGACGGGAAACGTTGCGATGTGGCAAGGGGCTACATTGATTTTGACGGATGCAGCGGTCTGCGTGCCACCCAATCCGCCCGGTCCAACACCGGTCTCATTAACAAGTTCGAGAAATTCTGCTTCAAGTGCAGCGATTTCGGGATCGGGGTGTACGTCGTCAACCGGGCGAAGAATCGCTTCTTTCGCGAGTCTCGCCACGCGCTCGAAGTTGCCTCCGATCGCAACACCGACGACAATAGGCGGACATGGATTTCCTCCTGCTTGTTTGACCCATTCCTTGACGAATTTCTTGACACCCGCTATTCCGTCCGACGGCTTCATCATGCGTACGGTGCTCATGTTTTCGCTTCCACCGCCTTTTGCTGCTAACGTTATTTTCACCCTGTCGCCATGCACAAGCTTGACATGTACTATCGCTGGTGTATTGTCGCCTGTGTTTCTGTCACGTTTGTAGGGATTCGCGTAAATCGATTTTCGTAAGAAATGATCTTTATATGTGCGACGAATACCTTCGTCAATAGCTTCTTGCAGCGAACCGCCAACGAGTGTGCATTCCTGCCCCCAATCAACGAACACTACCGCCATGCCAGTGTCCTGACACATTGGCACTAATTCGGCTGAAGCTATTTCAGAATTTGCTAACAATTGCTCGATAACGAGTTTGCCAACCTCGTTTTTCTCTTTCTCTCTCATTTCGGCAAGTTTACGCTTGAAATCTTCCGGTAGAAAGAAAGCTGCCTGACGAGCCAGTTCTGCAACAAGGTTCGTAATCACTTCCGCCTCAATTTCTCTAGCCATTTCTATCTCCAAATGTTAGGTGATTCAACATTTTGTCCGCGCTAGGCGAGTGCAGCATAAATTTCTAAGTATCATCCGTATTGCCCGCGAACACCCATGACGGTGTTTGTTTTTCAAGAAAACAGCGCATCCCTTCCAAACCTTCTTCTCCAACGCGCATTGCCGCGATCAATTCGCTTGTGTAATTGCAATAAGATTCCGGATCAAACGCAGCGGTGCGAGCGATGAGCCACTTTATTTGCGCCTGCGATTCAGGCGCGCCTTGACAAAGCTCGTAAGCAATTCTTGAAACGGCTTCGTTTAGTTCGTTCTCTTCATGCACCGATGCTAAGAGTCCTGCTTGAAGTGCGCTAAGAGCATCGAAGCGTTCACCTGTCAGAAAATAACGATGCGCAAACGAAGGTTGCGTCTTATACAAAACATAAGGGGCGATTACCGCCGGAGCGATTCCGAGCCGCACTTCAGTAAATCCAAAACGCGCTCGGTTCGATGCAACCGCTATGTCGCAAGCCGCAACGAGTCCCATACCACCGCCAAGCGCTGCGCCATGTACTTTTGCGATTGTTGGTTTTGGGCAATAAAATATCGTACGGAACATATTCGCCATCCGTTTAGCGTCTGCGACATTTTCTGCGAATGTCATTTCCGACATGCCTTTCATCCAGTTCAGGTCGGCGCCGGCGCTAAAACTGCGACCGCGTCCAGCCAAAACAACCACACGCACGTCCTTGTCTCCGCCTAGCATTCCGAATGAACAAGTTAATTCATCGATTAATTTCGGATCGAAGCAATTGTGTTCGTTCGGTCGATTCATGAAAACTGTTGCAATCGGACCTTGCCGTTCGATTTCAAGAAATTGATACGATAATTCCATACAAAGCTCCATAACTTAACGCACGATGCGCATAGGGTGTATTCTAACATGTTACGGGTCATGCCCGATGCTTTATCGGATGGATGGTGAACTCATTGAATTCTAAATTTTTTGTTCACATTTTAGCTTTAGCGACAGTGCTGTTCTCGACCTTATTTTTGACGGGCTGCCCGTCTCGAACCGATAACGAAGACAATTCGTCATCAGCAAGCGCAGGCGGTCAACCAAACATTGCAGCCATAGATGCCCCCGATCCCATCGAGATAAAAATGGCATTCGTGCCTTCTACGGAAGCTGAAAAAATCGTCGAATCGACAATCGAGCTGGACAAACTCATTAGCAGTAATCTCGGCATTCCGGTCAAAAGCGTTGTTCTGCCACATTATGTTGCAGCAGTTGAATCGCTCGGTACGGGCGACTGCCTCGTAGCATGGATTCCCCCGCTTGCTTACATTTATGCAAGCGACCGCCATAATGCGCGCGTCGCGCTCAAAGCCGTCCGCAAAGGTACTCCGTTCTATAAAGGTCAGATTATCGTGCGTACCGACAGCGACATCAAGACTGTCGCCGATCTGAAGGGTAAAAAGATGGCGTTTGTAGACCCCAATTCAACGAGCGGAAACCTCTATCCGCGCGCCCTTCTGCTTGCAGCCGGAATCGACCCCGACGTCGACCTAGGCACGTCGATATTTAGCGGCGCACATGATACTGTTGTTATTTCAGTCCTGCAGGGCAGTGTAGATGCAGGCGCGTGTTACGTTGACGCTCGCACACGCGTGACCGACCTTTACCCGAAAGTTATGGAAGAGACACGCGTAATCGTCGAAACCGAGCCGATACCCGGCGATGCGGTCGTTCTTGCCGGTCCGAAATACTTGAGCGACGCTTGGGCAAAGCGAATCACGGATGCTCTCGTTGATGTTCTGCAAAGCGAAGAAGGGAAGAAGATTATCTACGACATATACGAAATCGAAGACTTGCTCCCCGCCACCGACGCAGACTATGAACCCGTGCGCAAAATGGCAAGCGGTCTTGGATTGAATATTGAGGCGCAGTTGAAGTAGAAACATGTCCTATTTAACATATCAGGCTGATATGCAAGTCTAGAAGACACAATTCGACTTCACAATACAAGACATCTCGTCTGTATGTTATGGTAAAGTGTGCAAGCGGCTTGTTTGCAACCAAACCAGCAAATCAAATGTTACATATGAAACAAATTACCTGTGAGGAGCATGTTGATTTTATCTTCGCACGATAACCAGGGCGTTGCTTAAATCCCTGCCCGGGGTGACGAGGTAGTCGTCATCTTTCCATAAACCGCTTGATGCGCCCCCGTCGAGGTTCATTGCGTCATACGCTTTGAGAGCTTGCATTACGTTTGCGAGTTCCCGCACCGTAGCCGTGCAAGTGACAAGCAGCAGCGTGCCGTCATTAGTGATTCCGACGGCGCTTCGTGCGCCAGAATTGACGAGGATTTTTTCGCTCGTAAAACCTTCAGCCTTCGGGTTATAACTTACCATACCATTGGCAACAAGTCTCGGTCCGCACCCGATAGCTTCTTTAGCTTGTGTCCAGAATGCAGCGTCGCAATCTTTGTACGTATATTTGTAGCTGCATTGGTTGCCGACGCGTAGTCTTCCTGCAAGGTATTCATCCCCGCCAGCGAAAAGAAGAACGTAACCGCCATTTGGAATCTGTTTCGAGCCTGCCGAAATCGCTTTAATGATGCCCTTTGAATCAACGACCGCTTGAGTTCCTTTGTTCGGCGTCACAGAGCCAGCCCAGAGCGCGTCGAACAGTATTGCGACGTTGCTGCTTTCGGCAGGGTGGTTGATGAGAAACGCATACCAGTTTGGATATTCGGGCACGTTCGGTCCGGATTGAGTACCCACGACGGTTATCTTAGGGCGCTCCATACGATAATTGTTGCTAGCGTCAAACCCAAGCGTCGTTCCCGTCGAGCCTAGATGCACAATGCGCCCGTCGGCGATTATATTATGGTACGGCGGTTTGATCGGATCATCGGTATACGCGCTAAAGAAGCAGCCGTTGATTGCGGCGATTGCGTTGTAGCTCTTGGCGATTCCGGCGAGCGATTGGGTTGAGCCGACTCTACCGTTAGCTAATCCTATGCGAACGCGATATGACGATAACGGTATTCGTACGACTTTTGCAGAAATGCTACGATCACCCGACCAAATCGCTTCGTTGTTTATTGTGATGCTTTCGGCAGCGAATAGCGGAGCGCAAAAAACGATCATAACGCCGAAACCAAACGACAATAGAAACGCAACGAACAAAACCCGTTTGAACATACGTGAATTATATCGCGTTTGCCGATTACTCAATCACGCGTTTCGGCATTACGTGTTCAACTACGTTTCAGACGGAACAAACCGACGGTCTGCTCAAGGCGAACCGTGATTTTTGTTTGAGCGTTGTCGAAATCGCTTGTAACAAAATCTTCGCCGTCACGCAGTAGCTCCATCTCGTCAAGGTTGTGTGTTCCCATCTGTCCATATGCTGATATCTTAAGTCCCGCATCGGACGGAACGACCAACTTCACCTTACCAGCGCTATTGTTGATTGTCAGATTTACGTCTTCGATGAGGTTGCCCAGCTTCACTGAAACCATGCCGAGACTATTCTCAATTTCGGCGGAACGTGCTCGCAAATAGCGTAAGTCTAGTTTGACTGCGCCGGCCGCGTTCTCGACATCGAGATCGTAGATTATTTCGGGATGTAGCTCGGCTTCAAGCGAGCCTGCCTCGGATTCAAACAGAAGCGATCCTCTTGTCGGCGTATCGGTGTTAGCAACATACTCAACCACATCACTCGAAATCGTTTTATGAATCCCCTTCGCGAGCGTTTCGGTGTCGTCGAGTGCGCCTTTAATTCGCATAGTGCCAACTTTCGCTTCAACTCCGATTTTAACTTCGGTTACGCCTTCAGGGAGTTTAACTCTAAACGGGCGTTCTTGGTACTTCTTGCGTATCCGATCTCCGCCGACATCGATTAGCTCTTTACCTTTCTTGCCGACAGAACGTCCGACTTCGCCGACAGCTTTGAATGCTTCGAGCATCCCGCGCACTAAAGCGTCCGGCATTTCGCGCGCGAATTCCGTAAATTCACCGCTCTTCCTTGCTTTTTTCTCTTCCAAACCGACAAGTTTCAGCAATCTCTCCGCTTCTTCCACGGTTACTTTGCCGTCCTTAAGCATACTTAGAATCTTGATTTGTTCTTCACCCATTTCGTTCTCCTTTTGCGATTTGTACAAATAAACAAGTGAAACCTTGAGTGTTTAATTTGCTATCAACTAATCACGCAAATCAGCGAGCTGACGCTCTGCCTCTTCCATTGACACCTCGCCCAAAGCGAGTTTGTCTAGCACTTCCTTTCGTAAATCCGACAACTCATTTTCAACAATAGACGCGTTTTTCTTTCCGCTCGTTAGTCCAAGTTTCTCGCCGAGCCTTTCTAAGCGCCCTCGTACAGTAGGATACGAGATATTCAGTAACAACTCAACTTCTTTGATGCTCCCGCGAGCGGTTATGAAGGCACGAAGAAAATCCAAATCATCGCGATCGAGACGCGCAAACTCGTTAAGCATAAATTTGCCTTCGAGTGTTGAACCGCACGAGTCACAGGACAAACGAGTCACCACAAACGCCCCGTTGCAAACGGGACACGCACAAACTACTTCGTTAATCTTACTTTTCATGACAAACATATTTTATCCGATAATTGATAATTGTCAAGAGAAAAAGAGTAAATATTAATATAATTAATAATTAAATTAGATAAGTTAAAGCGGCACAATTTTGTTATTCAGCACTGATGACCGACCTGATTCGTATTATCTTATCGTTCGACCTCAACTAATTATGACAATGGATATGTCGTACGAAATTCATAACATCTGCATTAATTCGGTATAATCAAGCGGTTTTTGGAGGTAATTATGGTTCGCTTGGTTGATAAATATTGCGAAGAGGGCACATTGATGAACATAACTGGTAATGGCGGTACGCACTATAACGGAGTTCGTATTGTCGGAACTTACGAAGACTTCATCGTGCTTGAAGGCGAGGCAGCTGCTGAACGAGCCGGCGGGAATTGGCGGGGTGGGCGCGTGAATGTGCTGATTAACTCGATAACACGTCTCGAACCTGTTGATGTAGGGACAAAAGTTAAACTGAATCTTCGTGGTTTATGAGCGATCAAGCGCTTAGCTACAGTTTGCAAGCCTATCAACAACATAATCAGCGTAGATTTTTGCTACATCCAAATCGCTCTTAGCATACATACCTCGAAAGCCTCCGAAAGCGGACACCTCAAAATAACAGGTCCATCGGCAGCTTCTACTACATCGACGCAAGTGAAATCCAACTTAAAAGGCAGTTGAGAGCGATATGCGAGATCGACTATTTCCTGTAAAGGTTCGTGTTTTTCGTAAACTCCTCCGAATTCAGTGCTGGTATCCTTCCATCGGTGCAACACCTCCTGGTTTGTTTTGATAACATCCAAGAGTGTTGCGCTTCTTGTTTGAATCCATGAATTAAATCCGATGATCAAGATATCGTTTTAATCGCACATTTGTTAACATATAAATCTGGAGTTGAAATGAAAATACTTATACTAGGCGCAACAGGAATGCTCGGGCACAAGCTGCTTCAGGTGCTGTCAAACGCACATGAAGTCGCTGCTACCGTGCGCGGAGATGCATCAAGATTTCACAAACATCCGGTTTTAGGCGGTTTCAGATTGATAGGCGGTGTTACCGCTGAAAACGTCGGGAGTGTAAAGAACGCTATCGATACGTTCAAACCCGATTCGGTAATAAACTGCATCGGTATGATAAAACAGCAAAGCCGAGCGAATGACCCGATTGCGGCGATAACGCTTAACGCGCTGTTCCCTCATCAGGCGGCGCGCGCAGCGAACGCGGCGGGTGCGCGATTTGTACACATAAGCACGGATTGCGTTTTCAGCGGTAGGAAAGGTGAACCATATACCGAGGAAGATCCATCGGATGCAGAAGATTTGTATGGGAGAACAAAAAGTTTAGGAGAAATCGGAGAAGGCGGAAGTGTCACATTGCGAACGTCGATAATCGGTCGCGAACTTTGGACGAAGTTCGGACTCGTCGAGTGGTTTCTATCGAATAAAGGCGGAGCGGTGCAAGGCTATTCGCTAGCGCTTTACACTGGATTGACAACACTGTGTCTTGCGCGAGTAATCGGTAGTGTTCTTGAAAATCAACCTGAAATGAGCGGTTTGTGGCACGTATCGTCCCAGGAAATAAACAAATACAGCTTGCTGAAGCTAATCGGCGAAACGATGGATTTAAATATCGAAATATCGGAGAATGAAGAATTCGTTTGCGATCGTCGGCTGGATTCGACACGTTTTCGATTGGCAACCGGCATCGTCGTTCCGACTTGGCGCGAGATGATAAGCGAAATGGCAGCGGATAATACTCCATATGCTATATTATGACTTCGCTTAACCGTCCTATCGAGGAATTTGTTTATGGATGTTTTGAGAGATAAACGCGTTCTTGTCACAGGTGCAACAGGTTCACTTGGCAAGGTTCTAATCAAGCGGTTGCTATCGGGCGAGCTTGGCATGCCGAGTAAGATTTTCGCGTTTTCGCGTGATGAAGCAAAGCAGAACGAAATGCGTATGGACTACCTGCAGAAGCGCGCAGCGACGGACGACGTAATTTACAAAAGTTACGAGAAAATTCTGGAGTTTCGCATCGGCGACGTGCGCGACTACCATAGCATATCAGGGATCGTGTCAAACGTTGACGTTGTGTTTAATGCAGCTGCGCTCAAACAGGTACCGACATGCGAGTATTTCCCGTATGAGGCAGTACGCACAAATATTGAAGGACCTGAAAATATTGTCCGATCGATTCGCGAACATGGCTATAACGTTGAAACAGTTATTGGTATATCGACGGACAAAGCTTGTAAACCTGTAAATGTTATGGGAATGACGAAAGCAATTCAAGAGCGCGTTTTTCTACGCTCCAACCTTGACTGCCCAAACACCCGTTTCATTTGTGTGCGCTACGGGAACGTGCTCGCTTCTCGCGGCAGCGTTATTCCACTGTTTCACGAACAGGCTAACAGTGGCGGTCCGATAACTATAACAACTGCCGATATGACACGCTTTCTTCTATCTCTAAACAGGGCTGTTGATACGATTTTCGAGGCAATTCAATATGCTCGTCGCGGCGAGACTTACATACCGCGCGTGCCATCGGCAAAAGTGACCGACATTGCGGAAGCAATAATCAACGGTCGTCCGATAAAGACAGAGATCATTGGAATCCGTCCCGGCGAGAAAGTTCACGAAATACTTGTATCGGAAGAAGAGGCGCATCGCACTATCCCGCGTGGCGATTATTATGTGATAAAACCGATCCTGCCCGAATTGAGCGATGAATCTGTTTTTGGTGCGCCTATAGATAGAGAATTCAGTTCGGCGGATAACGTTGTGTCGCAAGCGGACGTGAAAAGCATACTTGAAACGAACGATTTGCTAGACCCGAACTCGTTCTCGGGTAAGGAAGAGCTGCTTAGATGAAGATTTTGACGGTTCTCGGCACACGTCCGGAGATTATTCGGCTGTCGGTAATCATCGACAAGCTCGACAAACTCTGCCAGCATATATTGGTTCACACAGGGCAGAATTACGACGAGCGTCTTAACGACATATTTTTCGACGAGCTTGCCGTACGTCGTCCCGATTATTACATGGGGGTGCGCGGTGATTCTACGGGTATGCGTGTCGCACGCATTATTGAAGAATCCGAGCGAATATTAAAGGAAGTCAAACCCGATAAACTACTGATTCTTGGCGACACCGACAGTGGACTCTCCGCGATAATGGCGAAACGCTATGCTATCCCCGTTTATCATATGGAAGCTGGCAACAGGTGCTTCGATGATAGAGTACCAGAGGAAATTAATAGGCGCATAATCGACCACTCAAGCGATATTCTGATGCCGTATACCGAGCGAAGCCGAGCGAATCTGTTGCGTGAGGGCATAGCAAGTCGCAGAATATACGTAACAGGCAACCCGATTTATGAAGTTATCGAGCGCTACCGCAGTCGCATAGATTCAAGTTCTATTCTCGGCGAACTCAATCTTGAAAACGGCAAATACTTTCTAGTAACTATGCATCGTGCTGAAAATGTAGACATAGAAGATCGTTTGAAAAGTCTAATACTCGGATTGACGCTTCTTCACGGTGAATTCAACATGCCGGTTATCATCAGTACACATCCACACACGCGAATAAAAATGCAACAATTCGGTTTTTGTAGCGATGATAGCAACGTCCGTTTTATGCAGCCGTTCGGTTTTTTTGACTTTGTGCATCTCGAACGAAGCGCAATGCTTGTTGTATCCGACAGCGGTACCGTTCAGGAAGAATGTGCGATTTTCGGTGTGCCTAACATAACGATACGCGATGTCACAGAACGCCCCGAAACAATTGAGTGCGGCAGTAACATTCTCGCCGGTGCCGACCCCGACGTGCTTGTACGTGCCGCTCATACTGTAATGTCGATGAAACCGCATTGGAAACCACCGCGTGAATACACAATCGACAATGTGAGCGACACGGTGGCAAAGATTTTGATGCAATTTCATTTAGGAAATCTAAGCGATTTTCAGTAAGTTCAAGTCGAGAACCCGTCAATCAATCAGTTTTCGATTATCACATTAGGCAGACTTCCATGCCCGCCCTGCGACTGACGATCAGCGTTTATTGCATCCTGAACGTTCTGCGTGAATTTCTTATCGAAACCGTATATCGTCGAGATGATATAGCCGCGCTTGTTGAACACGTAACATGCGGGAATTCCCTTTTCGTTCAACTTGTAAGCGGATTTTGTATCGCGTCCCATTGGGTCGTGTACGATCTCAAATGTCCATTGTTCGTTAATTGCTTTTTTTAGAGGATCGCCGACGCGCGCGTCGAGAGCAACAGTTGTGATTTGTACGTCTTTAATGCTGCGTTCCGCAAGAAAATCGTTGTATAGCGCTATATATGGCATAGCGAAATCGCAAATTGGGCAATTTGCAGCCCAGAATACGACGACGACATAGTTTTTATCAATTAGTCCACCGAGATTCACTTTAGTTTTGCCGTCGATGGATTTGAGTGTGAAATCGTATGCTTTAAAGTCGGGAGATACTTCCGTGCTGGTAGTCGCGTTTGAATCGTCTTGAGCAAGTGCAAACACGGGACTCACAAGAACAATAAGCATAGCTACAAAAACAAATACCGTTGAATATAACAAGTATATAACGCGAAAACCCGAGCGTGGCATATCAATCGCCGCACAGCCTTCAATCTCGCGAGAAGGCGAGCAAATTTGAGGTGGTTTGCCCATAACAACATTATAGACTGTGAGGATGCTATTTGGTTCGATAGCGTCTATTCTATATCGAAATGTGATTCGGCATGATGGTATATTCCATCGGTGCAACTCACTCTTTGACCAAAAAGAGTGTTGCACTCAATTCATGAACTCATGTGCATGTCCTGTTGAAGAACTCTTGTGCTACCATATAGCTTCATCATCCGTTTTTTTGGAGGTCTATATGGCGATCGGCGAAATCGAGAAATATTTCAAGGTCGACTTCGACGAAAGCCTTGGAGTTGTAACGCTTCTAATCGACAAAGAAGGCGATAAATACAACACTTTTTGCCCCGATTTCGTCTTGACGCTTCGTGATATGCTTGATGATTATATAGCAAACAATCTTGTTAGAGCGCTAATAATCTCCGCAGAGGGCACCAAGGTATTTTCAGCAGGCGCAGACATCACAGGACAATTCCCTTATCTCGATTCGATAGGCGCACAACGTTTCAGCAGTATTGGCCAGAGGGTTTTCAAAATGCTGGAACAAGCTCCGTTCATAACCTGCGCTGCCGTCAACGGTTCTGCGCTTGGTGGAGGATTCGAGCTGGCTCTGGCTTGCGATTTCAGAACCGCAAGTACACGCGCCAGATTAGCTTTACCTGAAATAAATCTCGGTTTGCTACCCGGCTGGGGCGGCACCCAAAGACTCCCAAGAATTGTCGGTAAATCGAAAGCCTTTGAAATTGTTATGTCGGGTGAACCGATTACAGCTCAAGAAGCGCTAACGTTGGGTGTGGTTAGCGCAGTGTTTGAACCTAATGAACTGCTTAGCGGAACCGTAAAGTATCTTACTAAGTTTCTTGACAAAAGCCGCACCTCTATCGAACTGATCAAGCGTTCTATTCACACAGGGATGAGACTTAGCCTTGACGATGGGTTGAACCTAGAAAGCGAGTTGTTTGGACTTGTGTGGAGTGGGGCGGACAGAATTGAAGGTGTGAGCGCTTATCTTGAAAAGCGGAAACCGGACTTTAAGAAGTGACGGTATAGTTGTTTATTCATAATCGAGCATTCGATTATCCAAACCGATGGCTCACCTCGTAATTAAACGTAAAACCTCAATTGTATTCCAGTTCGACGGGACCTTGAATTCGGGTTACATACTCGAACTAGCGCGAGTATGGCGGCGCGAGAAAAGAGCTTTCATAATGGCGATTGTTATATTATTCGTTTTGGGTGTTGCCACAACCGCGCCAATTATCGTAGTTGGGGACTTCGCGGACATTTTCAAACTAGGCAAGCATTCAATGGGACTACATGCAATTCAGTTATTGCTCGTTATATCTATAGCCGCAGTTCTTCTGTTCTCGCTGACGCGCCTGTTGCGAAGCGGTATTGAAATTGCTGTTGGGATTGTCGAGGATGTTATGTTGGCTCACCACCTATTCCGAACGATAAATCTGGATGAAGAATACCCGCGATATATGCACTCACAGGTAATGAACCGCTCAAACCACCTATACAATCTGCTTATGGTAAACGATAATTTCGAGCAGCGTGTAAACTGGTTCGCCGTTAACGCCTGCCCGAAAATACTGCCATTAATTATAAGGAAAAAGAAAGTCTGTGATTTTCAAATCGCCAAGGATCATACAGGTGGATTCGGGATGGGAATGTACATCGCCGGTGTTGCAGTACCGATTGGTGTTTATTTGTTTTTTCTCAATGCGATGTCATTTTATTCGATGTTCTCGTCGCTTCCCTTGGTTGCACTAACTCTTGTAGCGATACTTATGCCGTATCTTCTTTCGTATTTATCGTACAAAGCGGCAGTGATAAAAGCGCTGTCTGGAAAATTGCCATCCGAACTTTCGGAAAACAGATAGGCGTTGAATAATTGATTCAGCTCGGTCTTTCGCTCTTGTTTAATGAACACCCGCCGTTGATGCAGTTCATTAACTTGTCAACCATTTTGCTTGCTGCTTCACATTCTTCAACTACGACGTCGGTCGCTCCCAATTCAATAAAACGAGCTTCTTGCGACCGATATCTACATCGGGCAAAAATCGGGAGATTAGGGTTGAGAGGACGGATAGCAGCAATCGCCCGCGCTATAGCGTCGTAATCGTTGATAAGAAAAACCATAGCGCGCGCATTCTCGATATTTGCATGATGCAACGCTTCGCTGCTTGTAACATCGGCATAATAGATCGGCTCGCCTTCTTCTCGCATTCGCCGAACAGTTTCGCTGTTTAGTTCTAGAATCAAATATGGAATTCCGATTTTTCGAAGCGATGCTGAAACTAATTTACCTGCGGGTCCAAACCCAGCAATGATAATGTGCCCTTGTATATTCTGTGTGCCTTCGGCAGGTTCGCTGATTTCCTGCACACCTATCAATTTTATGAGCGGTCGAAGTAAACGTTCTCCCGCGGTTATGTGCGGAGCAAGGCGAATGATCACTGGAGTTACAAACATGCTCATAACGCCTGCACAAATGACAATCGCGGTTTCTTCATCTGCTATCAAGTTGTTCGATTTACCGGCGCGTAATAGTAGATAGCCGAATTCGCCAAATTGTGCTAAACCTAATCCGGTGAGCATTGCGACTCGTGGCGGGAATCTCAAAAACAGAACACTCAATGCTGTGATAACGCTTTTTCCAATGATCAGCAGCATGAACATTGCGATTACTTCTAGTGGTTTAGTTACCAATGTCTGGATGTCGAACAGCATACCCATGAGAATGAAGAAGAGACTTGTCAGAACGTCGCGCAGGGGTAGA
>CAZRQJ010000041.1:0-15085 GCA_964602075.1 uncultured Planctomycetia bacterium | reverse complement strand
GAGATAAATGGGTAGGCCATTTGCGCGTTTACGGTCCGTCAACCCTGCGGCGCGACATTGAAGCATCGGGGCTTGCTGTTACGCATTTCGACGGCATCTTTTTGAAACCTCTAGCAACCGGACAGCTTGTCGGTTTGGGGCAACAAGTTTTGGACGCGTTGTACGATTTGGGGAAAGAACTGCCTGAATGGTGCAGTCATATTTACATGAGAGCGCAGTCGCTGGAGCACTTTGTTGACTTGAACAGCTAGAAGGACGTTACAACAATATCGTCAATATCCACGACGCCGCCGCTAGTGATGATTACAGGATTGCCGATCTTCACGTATTCTTTGTCTTTAACTTTGATTATTTCTTTTCCATCGAACGATACCGATAACGCTCCGCCACGTTCGGTTACGGAAATTGAAATCCAAACGCCTTCGATAGGAGAATCAAATCGTGATTCCGCAAGCAATTTCGCTTGCAAGTCGCTTTGACGAGGAGGCGATGCGTAAAACAGTCTTGACCAAGTGTTAGTAATAGCGAGATGATAAGCGCTGTTGCCGTCCCATTCGGGATATAGATCTAATCTTGAATTCGGCTCACGCAGCCTGAAACGCAATGAAATCCTTATGTCTTTTGTGAATCCTAGTAAGCTGTCTAGGAAAAGTTCTGAACTTGCTTTGTCCGAAGGCGTGGCGGTAAAGAAACTTTCGCCTTTCGCTTGGGTTAGTTTCCAGTTGCCAATAATTTCTCCAAAATCCTTGCAGGGTGTTTTTTCGAATCGCTCTTCAAGTAACTGTGTTGGTTTTCCGGCGAGGATTCCTTCGATGTGCTTAACAAGCGCTTTTGCCTCCGTTTGGCTCATAGGCTGTTGGTTGCCGGCTTCCTCAATATCCGCAAGCTCAATGTATTTTTCAAGATTGAACTTGGCTTCAGCATAAAGCGAGCTGCCTACAAGGCGACGATGATAAACGCTGCCTCGAATCACTAGGAGAGTTAAATTGTCTAGTTTTCCGGATTTAATAACTTTATCAAGCGTGGATAAGCCTTCGGAACTCTTGTTTTCTTTATCGAGCAACTTAAACCATAAATCATACCCGGAAGCGTTTAACGTGCCTGAATCGGCGGCGGATGTCAACAACGGCAGAACTTCATTGTTTCTATCCTGCAAAATAAGCGCTCTCGCTAACAAATAGTTGCTTCTTCTTACATCTGCGCTTGCTTGAATCGCTTGACGAGCAAATCCCTCGGCAGACACTCCGTCTTTGTTTTCAACAGCAGCGGCGGCTCGTTCAAGAAGTGCTTCAGCTTTGTAATGATTGATAAGTTTGTCGAGTCTGACAAGATCGCTTTTTGATGGTTCGCCTTCAGAAAGAACAACTGAAACTGCCATTGGTACAGGTTCTAAGCCGCCTCTTAGAAAAACACGAATACTCCCGTTGGAGTCGCGTGTTGGATATTCGATCAGTCCGCTTTCACCTGCAAAGTCGCCCCCAAGAGTTACGACGCGTTCTCCACGCGGAGCGGGAGACTTGTATTCAGCCTGAATATCGTTCATTGAAGACTTGCCGATTGGTTCGAAAAAGGCTTTACTGCCGTCGAGCGTCAGTATCCCAACTCCTCTTAACGTGCCGGTGACAAGTGCGTAAGCTGTAGTCGAACTGCTGTCAGGAGCATCGGGCGGATCTGGCGGGTGATAAGCGCTGTTGGACTTATCACCGAGCAAAGCAATGAGCAAAACCGCGACGACAACTGTCGCCGCTAAGGCGAACAAATGGACTAAACGAATTTTTGGAAACGCACCTCTCGTACGTCCATATCGAGCGCACATAACGATTCAGTATATCAGACACAATTGATAGATTGGCTTTTTAGATGCTCAATATGCAAACTAACTATTCGTCCGCACAATGTTAAGCAAACCCTCACGCAAGGCGGCAAGGATGTATGTGTCTGTAACATTCTGCATCATCCACAAGTCCGCACGATCCATAAGCCTGCTCACTGACGGCAACTCGCTCAATACCGCGCGGTTAGAAAGACACAACGTCGATAAGTGATTGCGCAGCATATCGAACATAGTTCTCCAAGCTAATCTCTTTAGTTCGTTTTTTCTAGTTTGTGACACTTCGTAGCGGTCTTCTGATTTCTTATCCTTTTTCCCCAGCAACTCTCTGTCCGGCAGCGTCCATTCAATAATTTGGTGTTCGCGAGCTATCAAATGCAAAGCCAGCTTATCAGCGGCTTCATCGAATAAAGAATCAAACTTAAAAGAGTTTCCTTTGTAAATGATGTTATAGAATTCGTTTTGCGACGCTTCAATAAGTCTTAAAAGCTCCGCATCTTTGGCAAGTATGTTAGCAAGAACCCACTTGCCTTGAGATAAAACCGAAGCGCGCCTTGCCATAGATGCGTCAATATGTTTTGCTCGAAGTCCGATCTCGATTTTTTCGATTGGCTCTTCTTTGAACTTAATCTCTTCACATCTGCTTCTAACGGTCGCGAGTAATCCGTAAGGATGGTCTGTAACGAGAATAAAAACCGTAGCGTCAGGAGCTTCTTCAAACAACTTGAGCATCATATTCCCAGACTGCTCGTTAAGCGTGTGAGCGCTGTCAATCAAAATAACTCGATACTTCGACTGGTTTGGGTGATAAATCGCAAACGAGAAGTTATCGTAATCGTCGCGTACGGTTTCGATTGTTATATCTTTCGTCCTAGGCAGAACAAACGTAAAGTCGGAAAATTGCCCGGAAAGAATAGCTTTGCACGGATAACACTCGCCGCAAGATGTCAAACCATATTGAGACACTTTGCTCGTGCATAACAATGATCGAGCATAAATCAATGCCAACGTGGTCTTTCCAAGCATCGGCGGTCCTGAAAACAGAACCGATGTCGGCACGTGCTTAGCAGTCTGCCAAGCATTTAACAGACTTATGGCTTGAGACTGACCAAAAAAATCATCAGTAGATAACGTTAGTTCCACGTCTCTAGTATAGCAACATCATCCGTCTGTAAGCTTTGAAGAAGAGATTCCGATTCGAAAATCTATAATAACGCAAGCGAAAAATCGCTTGTAGTTATGGAATTTACATAATCAGAGAATGAAGAAATAGCTGTTCAGTTCATCTGCCGGCAGCAAATTTTCGATAGCGTCAGGACTTAGCGCTACTCGAAGAAAAAATAACCTGTTGTCTTTGCTCTTTGATTCTCGCGAGATCAGTCTATTGTAGAATCCTGCTTGGTCGGCGCCCGTTCCGCGAAGAATAACTAAACCGCCCTTAGCGGTTGGCAATGGAATGCTTCCTCCAAACGTTCCTGCGCCACCAGAGCCACCGCTTCCAAATCCGCTGCCTCCGCCCGCGCCGCTCCCGCCGCTCCCGCCGGATCCTCCAAACCCGCCGCCAACTCTGCCGCCTGTGTAAACGTAATACCCAGAATCGAGACTCGGCACAATATTCATATTAAGAAGGATATCGCCTAGTTGATTCACATCCGCATAGTGACTCTGATAGAAGCCAACATCGTTAGCCCCGCTCATGCGCAGTTCGTGCTCCATTCGCTCGCGGCTTGTGACGAAAATCGTAGGTTTCGCATACGGATCGGTTTCGTTGTAAAGCAGCATATACGCAAGATTGTTTGCCGAGATGATTGTGTTAAATACGGTATCGAACGGCGCGTCGATGAACGAACCAAAAAACGGCGACGGTCCTCCGCCTCCGGCGACATCAGGGTTAAAGACGCCGGCGTCTCTGAAGCCTTCTCTATCGTCCGTACCCGGCGGCGGCGTAGTTTGGAGCGGCGGACGCCTTCCGCCAACAGGTTCTTGAAATGTGTATGGATCAACGACAATGCTAAGTCCGCTAACTTCGGATAGAATCGACATTACGGCGTAGAAATCCAAACCCATGCTTGCATCGAGAGACACGCGAACATCGCTCAACTGATTGCCGCGTCTGTTTTGAAACTCCAGCAGTTCAATTTGGTCTCGCGTCGCCATATTGAATTCGGGATAGTCATTATATTGACGCTCATGCGGCTGCTTCGACTCGGTCGTTAGCGGAATGTAAGCGGTGTCGCGCCCGTTAAGCACGTCGCCGAGTTTGGGAAAATCGGAGATTTGTTCAACCGATACATTAAGCTCCGCTGCGATTAAAGCCAGTTTGTCGCGTGAGCCAGCGAATACAACGAAATCCGGCGGAGTTTCGCGCAGAAGTTCGGGCAGTCCGCTTATTGCATTACTCGCCTTGATGGCTGGGCGATTGGGTGCATAGATTCTCAAGTCGCCATTGAGCGGAATGACACCCGCTTTGTAGAGCTTCCCAAACAAATTCTCCGCAGATGCATAAGAAAGGTCTTTCACATCCATTTGGCGAAGTTCGCCTTTTGAACCGTCCGAAGCAGATAACTGCGTTGTCATCAACAAAACTAGGGCGACACTAATAACTAACAACCTCTGGCTATCCATAACCCTACCTCAAAAAGTCGATGGAAAATAAACGCGCGCAAAATGGTTGAACGAAACGCGCAAAACATACTGACGTGATAGTATACCTTTTGTTCCCGAAAAAAACTGACCAACTCATATCGTACACAGAGAGCAGCGGAGGATCTACGTGTCTAGGTGTATTAAGTATCAAGAGCTAATCCACGACGGCGAGTGGGAAAGAGCGCTTCGCGAGTTGAACGACTCATTCAAAGAAGACAACAACTATTCAGGAGCGTTTTACAACATGGGGCTCGCATTTAAGGCAGGCGGACTAAATGAAATAGCGCGCATGTGCTTCGAATATTACCTTATGAAGTTCAGTGACAGCTACTGGGCAAACGCCGCGAAACGCGAACTCGAATCGCTGATTGACTAATTGTTTTCGGTAAACTAATCGTTCAGTACTTTATGCACCATCTTAAGCAGCGTTTGATAGCTGAATGGTTTCTGCAAAATCTTTGTTCCAGAGTCAAGAACACCGTGATGCGCAACGACGTTTTGTGTATAACCGGACATATAAAGAACTCTTACATCCGGTTGAATCTTGGAAATAATCTCAAAGACTTGCTTGCCGTTCGCTTCAGGCATTACAACGTCCGTTATCAGCAAGTCGATTTTACCAATGTCGTCAATAATCCGCAAAGCGTCGCTCAAGCCACTCGCGACATGAACTGAATACCCAGCGTTGCCAAGCAACCGAGTAATGAGTGAGCGAATTGTAGCGTCGTCTTCGACAACAAGGATGCGCCCTGTTCCAGCCACAATCGGTACAACAGCTGTGTCTATCTCTTGTGTGGTCGCATCTTTGCAAATCGGCAAGTAAATCTTGAAAGTCGTTCCGCATCCTATTTCGCTAAACACGTTTATATGTCCCTCGTGTTGCTTGACTATTCCAAACACTGTTGACAGACCCAAACCAGTTCCCTTCCCAATTGGTTTTGTCGTGAAAAACGGTTCGAATATGCGACTCATGGTATCTTTGTCCATACCTATCCCGGTATCGCTAACAGCGAGTAAGAAATACTCTCCCGGTATAACGTCAAAATGAATGGAAGCGTATTCTTCGTCGAGATAAACGGGCGATGTTTCGATAGTTAGTTTTCCACCCGAAGGCATAGCATCGCGCGCGTTAACTGCTAGGTTAAGAAGAATTTGTTCGATTTGCGAACGATCGGCTTTGATCATACACGGATTATCCGCTAGAAATAGAACAACTTCAACATCTTCCCCAATTAATCTGCCAAGCATCTTTTCAAACAAATGAACTATATCGTTTAGATCTACGACTTTGACATCAAGCACCTGCTTACGGCTGAAAGCGAGAAGCTGACTTACAATTTTTTGCGCTTTCTTTCCTGCATTTACAATCTCTTTGAGTTGTACACGCGTATCTTCAGGCGCGCCGCGAAGATCCTCCAATAATAATTCAGAAAATCCTAATATAACAGTCAATAGGTTGTTGAAGTCGTGGGCTATACCGCCGGCTAACCTTCCCACCGATTCCATTTTTTGCATCTGCGCAAGTTGTTCTTGAAGTAAAGCTACTTCGGCTTCGGTTTGTTTTCGTTCGGTAATATCGCGAACAAGAGATACAAGACGCTCCTCACCGTTGATAGTTGTGACGGCTGCCGTTATCTCAACTGGAAACGTCGTTCCATCTTTGCGTGTATGTGTCGTTTCAAGGATACGCGGGGGGTTGCCGCGAAGCGAATGAAATACTTCGGTAAATGCTTCCTGTGGATACAACGGGTCGAGTTCCGGAACGCTCTTTCGGAGCATTTCTTCTCTGGTGTACCCCAGTTGGTTGCAGGTCGCTATGTTTACATCCAAATAGTTTCCAAATTCATCGAGCAACTCATATCCATCACCCGCTTGTTCGATAACAGTCCTAAACAACTCCTCGCTCGCTTGCAAAGCGCTTTCCGCTTTTTTCTGTATTGATATATCTCGCACATTGGCAAGCAGAGCCACATCGCCGTCTATCACCAAACGCGAAAGCAAAACTGTCGCAGGAAAGTCTCCCCCGTCAATGCGCTTGTGCGTCCATTCGAACAGGTGCGATCCATCTCGCAGTGCAATTTCAATCATTTCTTTTGCTTTCTCGATAGAAGGGCATCCGCACGGCTGGAACTCCGGAGAAAACTCCAAAGGTCCGTAGGAAATCAAATCGTACTCGTCTTTAACGCCGAACATTAACTGCGCCGTTTTATCTCCGGAGACGAAGTGGAACGATGGAGGCTTAAGAATCATCAATGCGTCGCGTGAATCCTTATAAATGGTACGATATCTAGTTTCACTCTCCCTATGTTGTTGCTCCGCTTCCTTTTGATCCGTAACATCTTGATTCACTCCAACTGTCTTTAACGTTTTGCCGTTTTCGTCTTTTATTGCATGAAAGCGAACCGCAACCCATCCATCGCTGCCATCGGCAAATTTAACGCGGTGTTCAACATAAGCTTGATAATCTTTATCTGCTGATTCGATTGTCTTTTGAATCTCTGATGCTACAGCATCTGCGTCCTCTGGATAAAAAAACAACTCGGAGTAGCGTTCGGGAGACATCGTATAACCGCCCATTTCCTCTGCGTTTGTTTTAAGTAATGCGTAGAATTCGTCGGTGAACGTGAAGAGATTCGTAGTGTAATCATGCTCCCAGTGTCCGAGCTTTCCGATACGCAAAGCATAGGATAATTTAGCTTCGCTTTCTGCAAGTGCAATAGACGAGCGATGTCTCTCGATGGCATAAGTCACGGCGCGAAGCGTCAATTCCGCAGTCGTTTGACCTTTTACAAGGTAATCCTGCGCGCCGCCTCGTAACGCGGTCATTGCGACTTCCGAATCTGCCAGTCCTGTCATAACTATAACCGGAATGTTTGGAAATTCACTGTGGAATCTGTGAAACGTTTCGATGCCGGTGCTTTCCGTCAACCCCAGATCGAGGAGTACGAGATCGGGGATTGACTGCTTGATAATTTCAAACGCGTCCGTCAGATTTTGAGCCCATTTCAGCTTACAGCTTGAGCCCTGCTCCAACAAAAAGGCTTTGACAATAACGTAGTCGCCTTTGTTGTCTTCAATATGTAGAATCTCATGATTTTTCGTATTCATTTTGTACCATTAGGCAGTGTTACTATTTCAAGCCAGAAATCCTCGATAGATTTAACCACATGAATAAACTGCTCCAACTCGACCGGTTTTGTAATGTAACAGTTGGCGTGCAAATTGTATGTTTTAACAACGTCTTCTTCCGCTTTTGACATTGTAAGTATTACTACGGGGATGCGTTTCAGTGTTTCATCGCTTTTTATTTCCGCCAGTACCTGTTTCCCGTCCATTCTTGGCAGATTCAAGTCGAGCAGAATTAAATCGGGTCTCGGCGAGTTTTCATACTTACCTTGATGGCGAAGAAATTCGAGCGCTTCAATACCATCACTCGTAACATAAAGGTTATTCCGCACCTTGCCTTCTTTCAAAGCCTCTATTGTAAGTCGAACATCGCCGGGATTGTCTTCTACAAGAAGAATGTCAATTGGTCGAGAATGTTCACGCACATTCAAAGTATAACCTCCGATAATACTATTTGGGAATACTGAAGAAAAATGTTGAGCCCTTCCCAGGTTCGGACTCAATCCAAATCTTCCCTCCATGACGTTCGACTATTCGTTTGGCAATTGAAAGCCCGATACCTGTGCCGGAATACTCGTTTCTGGCGTGAAGCCTTTGAAACACTTCAAATACCTTGTCGAAAAATTGGTCGTCAATTCCAATGCCGTTGTCCCGTATCGAAATCACCCACGCGTCACTTTTTTCCGTGGAGGAGACATGAACGCTCGGACGTTCCTCGCCGCGAAACTTAACCGCGTTGCCAACGAGATTCTGAAACAACTGCTCAATTTGCGTGGCGTCCGCTTTTATAACGGGAAGCTGGTCATGCGTGACGACAGCTTCGGATTCGTCTATAAACAGAGCGAGATTTCGAAGTGCATTTTCAAGAACGACCTCGCAATCAACCCGCTCAAACTCAATACTGCGTGTGTTGATGCGCGAATACAACAGAAGATCGTTAATCAGTTTTTGAAGACGTGTAGCGCCTTCGATTGTGAATTCAATAAATTCGTCAGCGTCCGAATCGAGTTTGCCTTTATAGCGATTTGCGAGAAGCTGGGTGAAACTCGCAACCATCCTTAGAGGTTCCTGCAGGTCGTGCGACGCGACATAAGCGAACTGCTCAAGTTCGTTATTTGATCTTTGTAGTTCTGCATTCAATTTTGTAAGCCTTTCTTCGTTTTCTTCAAGAGTTTGTTCAGCCTGTATCAGGTCTTCGATATCAAGGTTCATACCGAACCATTTGATTATCTGTCCGCTTGCGTCAAAAAGTGGAAGCGCTCTGGTTTTGAACCAGCGATACACACCGTCGTAGCGTCTAATTCTAAACTCCACATCGACGAACGACCCGGTTTTTACAGCTTCTGCCCATACGCTCTCTGTTTTTTGCCAATCGTCGGGGTGTATATGCTTTGCCCAGCCGTAACCATATTGTTCTTCTGCCGCAGTACCCGTGTATTCAATCCATTGTGGACTTAAATAGTCGCACAAGCCTTCTGGCGTACTCGTCCAAATGAGTTGAGGTAGTGTTTCAATGAGTGTTCTAAGTTTTCCCTCGCTCTCTCGAAGCGCTTTGGTATTGACTTTCTGAAAATGATATGAACGGTAGAGATTTATGGCTGCGAAACCTATAAAAAAAAAGGACAAAGCCATAAGCAACCTCGTGCTGCCCGTGAGAAACGTTGTCTCTTGTTCGATTTGGATTCGTTTTTTAGTTTCGAGTGTTTCGGCTTTCGACAGGAGTACTGTAAAGCCCTCGTGCATAGAGCGATCGGTTTCAGAAGAAAGTTCACCCGCGTTATATTCGTCAAGCCACTTTTCAAGCACAATACGATATGAATCTAAACCGTTTTTTAAATCGACCGCTTTCTGTTTAAGCGCAGGATTCTTAATTGGTACAATACGCACTCCTTCAAAATCGCCGCCTGAAAAAAGCATACCGAGAAGCGATTCCGCTTCTTTCATTTTATCTGAAGCCGCATTAATGTCGTGGGGTTGGTTGCCAATTCGTTCGTCCGACAGGTCAAGATGAGCGTTTACAATCAAGGTCTCGATTTCATAGATTGCCGTTAAATGACCTGTATGCCTGATGCTAAAGCGACTGACGAGATAGGAAAGGTAAAATTGAGTTGACAAGATTGTTACGCCGGTAAGAAACAACACCGTAAAAGTCGTGCGCCAAGAAAGCAGGTTTAGCTTCCCGCCGTATGTGCTGGCTCTTTTCAGAACTGACATACTTACCTCGAAGAGATGAAGGGTCGTAAATCTGGTAGCCATGCCTTTGACCAATATCATAACTGATTAGCACCTAAAAGTATAGTTGCGCCGAAGTTCGGGATCGGTAGTTCAGCCATAAGCGCAAGCCATATTACATGCCAAATCGAACAACTCCCATTAGTTCGTCGAGGCGGTAGCGCGTAAGCGCAGCTCATTTGGCTTCACCTCGGCTATCGAAGTTCCCCATTGCAGTTTGTCCATACAAACCCCTAAAGTAAGCCAAAGAAGTATATCGCTTATACATAGAACAGAATCACGCATGCAAGCGAGCACGAAGATAACGCGTATTTCAATCTCTTTCTGAAAGCAAAAATTTATGTGAAGTGTTGCTTTCACCTAGAGTCATTATTGGACGATCCAGTGAGTTAAGAGTTTTATCGGTGTTATATGGATATAATTGTTTGAGCAGTATCGAACCTCGTCGTTGACACATCGCAACGATTCACATGTGTACATTTTTTTTGGAGTTTGCTATGAAGGGTATTGTATTCACGGAGTTTCTTGACTTAGTTGAGGCAATGTTCTCGATTGAAATTGCAGAGCGGTTAATCGACGAAAGCGAGCTTCCATCAAGAGGCGCATACACTACAATTGGAACATATGATGCGTCGGAGATGGTTGCGCTCGTAAAAAAATTGTCGGACATTTCTGAAGTACCGGTTTCAAAATTGCTGCGGGATTTTGGCTTCCACTTAGCAAAACGCTTCGCGGTTGTATTTCCAGAGTTTTTTGAAGGCAAAAACTCCTGTGTTGAATTCCTGCCGAGCGTGGAGAGTTATGTACACTTAGAAGTTAGAAAGCTCTACCCTGATGCAGAATTGCCGCGATTTGTATGTTCTATACCTGCGGAGAACCAGCTTGACATGATTTATATTTCAGAGCGCAACTTGCCCGATTTAGCGGAAGGACTTGTTTTAGGTTGCGCTGATCTGTTCGGCGAAAAAGTCAAAATAGAAAGATCGTCGGTTGCAGGAGAACAAAATACGACGTTGTTCAATATAACGTTTTTGGAAAAAGCGCAATGAGCACAGATATCGAAATCCTGCAAAAGCGTCTAGAGCGAGAAAAACTCGCTCGAAAACAAGCTGAACGTATTGCAGAAGACAACAGCCGCGATTTATTCAAAAAAAGCCAAGCGCTTGAAAACGCGTTAACCGCCGAGCGGAAAGCAAAAGCCGAACTTCAAGTGCTTTTCAATACCCTAAAAGCGTTTACTTCAAAACTAGATCCCTGCGACATATCGGAACGTATTAGTTCTTTCATCAACGAGGCATGTCCTTCAACAGCCATAGTCATATGTTTCAATTTGGACGGGCATTTTTGCTCATCGAGATACATCCATCGCGATGGCGAAATTGATGTATTTAGAGATATTGCATTTTCGGAGTCGATATGGGCTTCGATAAACAAAGCAAGAAGCCATATCGTGATAAATAGAAGCGATTTTTGTAACTTTCAAAGTGATTATACGCCTCAATCGGATTCGCAATCTATATTGGTTTTACCGCTCTTTGCGTTGGATGAAATTGCAGGATACATAGTGGTAGAGAGTGCGATTGAAAAAAAGTTAGCTGACAGCATCGTAGCTTTTCTCCAAGCCATAGCATACCAAGCCGCAACAGCGCTTGAAAACGCGCGCTTGTTTCAGGATGTTGTTCGCCTTTCGGCAACTGATCCTTTAACTGGTTTGATGAATCGGAGAAGTTTCGACGAATCGGCGCAAAGACATTTCAAACTAGCAATCAGACACAACAAACCGCTTGCGGCATTAATGCTCGATGTGGACTTTTTCAAGAATGTGAACGATACGTATGGACACGCAGCGGGCGATAGCGTTCTTATTGAAGTCGCAAAAATATGCCAAGCAGAGACAAGAACAACTGACTTGATTGCGCGATTCGGCGGCGAGGAGTTTTGTTTTTTAGTGCACGAAACCGATGTCGAAGGTGCGAAGCTTATAGGCGAACGCGTTCGAATAGCGATAGCGAATCACTCATTCAAATGTGGCTCAACAAAGTTTCATGTTACTGCGAGCGTTGGCATATCGGAACGGATAAACGAAACCGATACGCTCGAACAACTGATTACAAGAAGCGACGACGCGCTTTATATGGCAAAGAACAGCGGGCGTAACATTGTGACTATTTGGCAGCCTTCACCTTAGCAAAGTCATGCTGTTCCTGCTTCGCAGCAAAGAGTCACTGACATAATGCTGGTACGATGAGTTACAAGGCACGATTTTTTTCCACGCGATAACAACCTTTCACTTATGCGCGGGTATCAAGTTTTTCACGTATCATGAAGCAGTATCTATGGAGTTAGTTTGGAAGAGGTTTTGACAGACAATCTAGCAAGAATGCATCCGCTGGTAGTGCATTTTCCGATTGCGCTTTTGCTCATCGCGCCTTTTTTTGCGATTGCGGCGGGTCTTTTCAAGTCATATCGCAAAGGTCTGATGCTTGCGACATTTTTTTTGATCGGCGCGGGTACGGTTGCGGCGTTTGCCGCTGTACGGACGGGGCAGGCGGCGCGTGAAGTTTTGAAGCTTTCGTGGGATGCGCACGACGTGTTTCTCGAACATGAAGCGACCGCGCTGAAAGTGCGATTGATTTTTACAATTCTTACTCTAATATTCGCATTGACGATTGTGCTTAGCGAATTTGGCAAGGGTAAAGCGATACGAATGTGGGTGGGGGTGTTGAGCGTCGTAACAATCGTCTTGTATCTGTTGGGAGCGGCTGCGATTATAAAGGTTGGACATCTCGGCGCAAGGCTAGTCCACGACTACAACGTCCACAACACTCTGACGCCGGGATTTGAGTCGCAAAAGTCGCATAACGAAAAAGAGCGAGAACTTAACGACGGCTACCATAACGGAAATGATGACTATTGACACAAATTTACATCGGTAGTTTCGAATAATAAGAGATAGGCGCGATTTGAAGGTATTGAATTTGTGGCTATGTCGAAAGAGCGAATCGAACTTCCAGTAATCGGTATGACGTGCGCGAACTGCGCAGCGTCGGTCGAGCGCGCTCTTAAGCGCAAGGTTGAAGGCATTAGCGACGCAGTCGTCAACTTTGCGACGGAATCCGTTGTTGTCGAATACGATTCGGAGATAACGAGTGTTATCGAAATGGCAGCGGCGGTAGAACGTGCAGGGTATAAGCTAATCCTGCCGAAAGCGGCGAAAATTGTTGCCGAATCCGCAGATGTAACGTGAAGCCTTGACAGAGCGGCGGTCTGCCCGATGACAAGCGACGATACCGACGACGCGCGTGCAGGCGAAACTGACGATGACGAGGCAATGGCGCGGCGCGCTGAATACTCGCATGAAGCGAGAGCGTTTATTGTTGGTTTAGCGTTCACATTACCCCTGTTTGTATTGAGTATGTCGCGTGACTTTGGGCTTGTCGGCGATTGGTCGCATGCGGCGTGGGTAGGCTGGCTGTTTTTTGCTCTGGCGACGCCCGTTCAATTCTATACTGGATGGGATTTCTACATCGGCGGATGGCGCAGCGTGCGCAACGGAGCAGCGAACATGGACGTGCTAATCGCGCTCGGTTCGTCGGTTGCGTATGCATTTTCAGTCTTCGTTCTGCTAGGATTGACAGGCGAGCAGGCGTCGTCGGCGCATGGCGTCGGAAGTGGACACGTCTATTTTGAGACGTCGGCGATGATCATCACGCTTATTCGACTTGGCAAGCTGCTCGAAGCGTCGGCTAAGGGAAAAGCGCAGGGAGCGATTCGTGCGCTGCTGGATTTCGCGCCGAAAAAAGCGTTTATCGAAGTTGACGGCGAAGTTAGCGAGATAGACGCGGCGAAAGTCGCGAAAGGCGATACGGTCGTCGTACATCCCGGGGCGCGCATACCGATCGACGGAGTCGTGGTGAGCGGCGAGTCGAGCGTTGATGAAAGTATGATGACAGGCGAGCCGATACCTGTAGATAAAAAAGCGGGCGATGGGGTTTTCGGCGGGACAGTGAACGGGATTGGTATGCTTCGCGTTTTTGCGACCGGCGTTGGAAGTGAAACGGCGCTGGCGCAAATCATCAGGCTTGTACGTGAGGCGCAGGCAAGTCGCGCCCCAGTGCAGCGTCTTGCCGACAAAGTATCAGCGATTTTCGTTCCTGTGATAGTGATAATCGCGGGTATCACATTCGCGTCATGGATGTTTGCAGCGGATGGTGGAGTGTCGCACGGAGTGATACGCGCCGCAGCTGTGCTCGTAATCGCGTGCCCATGCGCGCTAGGTCTCGCAACACCAACTGCGATTATGGTTGGGACTGGACGAGGTGCGCGCGCAGGTATATTGTTCAAAAGCGCATCTGCGGTCGAACTGTTGAGCCGCGTGCATACCGTTGCGTTCGATAAAACGGGCACGATAACAATAGGAAAACCTGTATTGACCGATATTGAGATGATTGACGAAAACGGGGATAAACTGTCGATCGGGAAATTACTGTCTATAGCTGCGTCGGCGGAGAGCGGCAGCGGCCATCCGATCGCGTCTGCGGTAATTGAAGCCGCGAAAGTGAACGGTGTCGCATATGCACAACCCGAATCGGCGATCGCGGTCGCGGGTGCGGGCGTCGACGCGGTCGTGAGCGGCGCACGCGTTCGCATCGGCAAACCCGACTGGTTTGATTTATCCGATGCAACAGGAAACAACAGTATTATCAATGAAAAAGCCACAAGACTTGCGTTAGAAGCTAAAACCGTTCTTCTCGTAGAAATTACAGGCGTGATAGAAGGCGTTATTGCAGTATCAGACGAAGCAAAGCAATCGTCACGTTATGCCGTAGAAACGCTTAACAAGCTCGGCATCGAATCGGTTATGCTCACCGGTGATTCGCAGGTCGCCGCTGACGCGATAGCGGGTGGCGTTGGCATAAACAAGGCGATAGGCGCGCTCACTCCCGAAGGTAAAACACGTTACATTGCGGAACTCAAGTCGCAAGGAATAAACGTCGCGATGGTTGGCGACGGTATTAACGACGCGCCGTCTCTTGCCGCAGCAGACGTTGGAATAGCAATAGGCACAGGCGCGGATGTCGCAATCGAAGCGGCGGATGTAACAATTGTCGGCGGCGATCCGATTGGCGTAGCGCGTGCGATTCGCTTAAGCCGCGCGGTAATGCGCATAATCCGCTGGAATCTCGGCTGGGCGTTTTCATATAACGTTATTCTCATTCCGATAGCGGCAGGCGCGCTCGATGCCGCTGC
>CAZRQJ010000040.1:12070-15377 GCA_964602075.1 uncultured Planctomycetia bacterium | reverse complement strand
ACGGTCACGAACGGACATGGGCCGTTGGCGAACATCGCCGCTGCCATCACCGTCAATCAGAGAGTCTGCAAGATCAGGCCAGACTCCATCGCCGTCTTTAGCGTGTAGGTAATGAACTGCTATCGGAGTTATGTCGGGGACGCCTACTTCTCCGCTGTTGTCATAGTCGCCAACATTCCTTTCTGTCCAAGACAGCGTTATTCCAGCTTCGGTCTTTACCGCTGCTAGGTCTGTGACTTTGTTGTATTCGTTTTCAGTTCCTGTATATGGATTTTTCGATGTTTCACGCCAAGCTTCTTTATTAAACGTGAACGATGCGACAATGCCACTTCCTGTGATTGTACCGTTAATGTCGGGTCGCACGCGCGCAATTCCCGAATGAATCTCTCCTTTACGGTCAACGAAAAGCGAGATGGCTTCGCCATTGCCGCCGAGAAAGCCGCTGTCTTTAAACGAAACGGGCGCGAGTTTAGAAGCGTCGTATTTAATGCAGAAAAGCGCGCTTGCAATCGCTTTAGCGTTTTCTGCCGATACAGTTACTACGGTATCTCTTTCGCTTTCTTCAACGTGAATATTGAAAGGAGTATCGGTATCTACTACGGGATATCCAGCTTCATCTAGTATCAGTAGTTCGAAACCTGCATTAACGATGCCTGTTCCGAGCGGGACGTCGCTTGGACGAGGTGCGCGCGGGTGTGGTATCTGGAAAGACTCATAATCTATATTAATACGAGCTGTATCTTTGTTCTCATCATCAACTTGCAATGCAAAGTGTCCTCCCTGATAGGACAAACCACTGCACGACAGTGCTGATAACATAACGAATGCAACTGTAATGAATAAAACAAAACTGCGCACACAACACCTCCGAAACACATTATTATAACAACGAAAGCCGAATTATTCTTAAAACGGGATTTATTGTGAAAGGTTATGTTGAAGTCGAGTTTTACTTAACATAATATTGAATTGATTTAACGTCTCTGCGCTCGATAAAACGCTGTTTATATTTACCCTCCGATAGATGCTACATATTCAATGATACCGTTAACAACACCTTGAAGTTGCTCATTTCTGAACGCAGGATCGGTGAGTTCTTCCAATTCGTGCGGATTCGTTAGAAAGCCGAGCTCAATCAATACTGCAACGGTGTTGGTCTGCCTGATAGCCCCAAAGTTGCCGTATTCGGACGATGGGTTGCGGCTGTTTGGAATGCGTTTGCCTATAACCGCAGCTAGTTTTTCCGCTTGGGGATGGTTGAAGAATGTCTGTGCGCCTCTAGGCATCGAGCGTTTCTCATTGTCAGTCCATTCAATCGGCGCTTGATTGTAGTGAACGCCAATATATATGTCAGCTCCAAATGCATCGGCATTGTCTATTCGGTCGTACAGACGATAATAATCCCCGTTCGTATTTCGATAATTCTTCACGACAGCCTCTTTCGCTTCAAGCATTTTTTTCAATTCACGTGCAGCGATTAACACGAGATCTCTCTCATGTACAGTGCCTTCCAGCGATTTGGCTCCATATGCGTATCCGGGCAGTTCGTCTCCGCCATGTCCTGGGTCAAGGAAAACGCGAACACCATACAAACTTTTACCGTGATTTTTCCACAAATTAGTGTTAATCTCAATCGAGGCTTTACCGGGTGAATCGCGTACCACTCTGTATCCGCAAACCGGATAGTCGGTTTTTATGAACAAGATGTTTCGCTCATTGTCTTTTTCCTCTATATTGAGTTTCATATTTTCAACTTTAGGCAAGTCGCTAAACGCAAGTCCGCTTGCCCCTGTTACGGCAATTTCAAACGCAAGCATGTTGCGCGAGAAACTGTTTTTGCGTTCGACTACCGATAATGCGCCAACCGATTCGAGTACGATGCGCCTTCTCTCTTTAACTACACCACTATTTCGCACAGAGATTTTGACGGGATTATTGTTAACAGGTAGTTCGCAAGCGGTTATCGCACTTCCAAAAATGAAGTAATTGAACCCTCCGGACTCGACCTGCCAATATCCGCCTTTTAGTTTTTTAATAGCTTTAAGTTTCATTCCACGAGGGTAGTAGCCAGCTCGAACGCTTGTCCAATCTACATTCTTGCCTAGCAAATCTTGGTAGAAAACTCTCGCTTGATCGGCAATAACTTCTGCGCCTCCTTCCTGCTGTGGTTCTAATCGTTTGGTAAACAGATCGAATGTCGTTGTTCTTTCCATACCCCACGGTTCGACATATCCAATCGTTCCATCTGCAAGGCGCACAAGCGGCCATGTTTGTTCGTTGTCGATGACCTTAACTAATTCACCCCTACTGATCTTTATGTCCATTTCAGATTCGTTGGGCGGCGCTTCATCGTACAGGTTATACTCTGATTCGAGAATTGAGCAGTAGCTGTTGTCTGACAGAGCGTTCTTGTCTTTTGAGCCTTCACCGCCTTGTGTGTCATTTTTTTTGCAAGATAGTATTATGACAAACGAAAAAACAAGAAGAATACCTAGTGCAATTTTACAAAATTGAACGCTATTCACCGTTTTGTTTTTCACCATCAGTTTTCTCCTCTGGTTGTGTAATCTCCAATGCATCTTCATCGACCGATACGGACATTCCGTTACTGACGAACCTGTTAGAAAATCCGTCGTATAAAACACAATCTAACTGGTTGCATTCGCGTTTGAACACATTCGTCTCTATCGTCCAGTCTGCGAGTAAACTCTCGACGGGTTTGTTCTTCGATATCGTTTGTCGAAGCAGACTGCCGCCTGCGAGAAGGTCGAAATGCTTTGCGTTCCATTTGAATTCTTCAGGATGAAGACGTTGGATCTCGCCTATCGCGGCAATGGCAAACGAAATCGGGTCGTATCTAGCTCGATCGATGATTTTAACTGTGACAGCATTGCAGCTTATGCCTTCATATTTGCCGTCGCTCGCTTCTCTTGGCGTAAACTTATACGACGATAGAGCGATGCCGTTTATCTTCGCAAGCGGATTGAGCTTCTCTATCAATCTTTCGCTGTCTAGCCAAGGAGCCGCAACCATTTCGAATGGACCATGAGTAACAGACGAGGCTGGATAACTGGCATCAACCGAGCCGCGACCAAGGGATAAGTTTGTGCCTTCAAACAGACAAAAACCGGCATAGTTAATTGCTGCGCTGATACTGATCATTGATGGCGAAGGGGGAACAAATTCAATGCCGGTTTCGTCGAACCACATATCGTGCGTCCAACCGTCCATAGGGATAACGAAAACGCTTTTCCCGTATTCACCATAGTTTGGACTCCACTTTTTCGAAATATATATCGCCATTTCT
>CAZRQJ010000040.1:0-12060 GCA_964602075.1 uncultured Planctomycetia bacterium | reverse complement strand
TTCTCCAAGCGTCAAGCCGTGTTGCCATGGCAAAGGCAGGAGTCCAATGAATGATTGGTAGTTCTTTTCCAATATGTTCCCGCCTACACCGCGTGGCGCAATTGGATTAGGTCTGTCGAGAATAACGAAATGTATTCCTTGCTCGTTAGCCGCTTCCATTGAAAGCGCCATAGTCGATAAATACGTATAGAAACGTACACCAACGTCTTGAAGATCAAACAAGATAACATCGACACCTTCCAACATCTCCTTTGTAGGTTTTTTTGTCTTATCGAATATGCTGTATGTGCGCCCAGCGAAAGCAGGTATCGTTGAACTACCTGAACCGACGGAATCAGCGTTAAAGCCGTGTTCCGGTGCCATCATCACATTAAGAGTACATATATTGCTATTTTGCAGGGCTTTGAATGTCGGTTCGCCTTTCGACGTTATCGACGCTTTGTTGACAATCAGTGCGACGCGTTTGTTTTCTATCAAAGACCTAAATGCTCCGCCGCCCCTATCGCTTAAAAGTACGTCTATACCGAGTAAGACATTCGCAGTTGGATTCTTGTTATGTATGTTCTTACTTAACGTGGAATTCGCTTCTTGTATTCGATTTTGATTGCTTTGTCTAAATGCAAGAGATTCGATGTCAAACAAACGGTTAAAAAACTTATTCGTAATGACAACCAATACTATTGCTATTAATAAAGCCGATAAAATTGTTCTAGTTGAAATTGGTCACCTCCGTTAGTCGTTAACTATATCATTTTATCAATAACGAATTATAATTATTCGCCTTTAAGCTATTGAAGATTCTGATAAACCACTGAATCAGTTGCCATGTACTGTGATAAGCTATAGTCGACGCGGCGTCTAAGACGTCTCGCTATGAGCATATTATAGAACGGAGTGAGTGATGCCAAAATCAACATTTCCTGTTAACGCTTTGCGTTCTGGTGAGTTTTATGAATCGGATTTGTTTGTCGAAAAAGACTTTTTGCTCCGACAGGGACATAGAGTAACTCCAGCTTTGTTGATCAAACTGAAACGGATGGGAGTCAAAGAGCTTTCAACAAGACTTGAATCACTCGCAGAAAGGCTTTGTGAACGCACCAATATATTGCCTGATGAAATACGATGTAGATTAGCCGCCAATAGAGACAAACTTCTGGATGAATTCGGGGTTTCTTGGATTCTTAGAGAGAATCTCTACAACGAAGTTGTTTCAGTGAGCGCAAAGAGCTTTCAAGACGTGGGTGATGGCACGTTAGACGATTATGGCGATTTATGGCAGGCAGCGGAGTTGATTGTTGAGAACGCAGTCTACACAGGCGCAGAGATATTAAAACCTATCGATGTGCCTGATCCTGAAGTGTATTACAGCTATCATAGCGTTAACCTAGCCCTTATGATGACTAGTATTTTGCCTGATGTTTGCGATAGCGTTGGTAAAATACATGTTGCTATTGGTTGCTTGATGCACGATCTAGGCAAAGCATTTGTGCCCAAAGAGATACTCTATAAAAGAGGGTCGTTAAATAATGAAGAATTTGAGATAATTAAAACACACATTGAACATAGCACCAAACTAATATTCAAGTGCGGCGAAGTCCATGACTTGGTGAAAGACATGGTCAGTTCGCATCATGAAAAGTTCAACGGAACTGGTTATCCTGAAGGAATGACGGGCACTGAAATTCCTTACTTAAGCAGATGGCTTTCTGTATGCGATGTATATGATGCACTTACAACCAGTCGTGTTTATCAGCAACGTATTGCGCCTCCGATTGCGCTAGAACTTATTGTGCAGTGCGCAGGCAGCCAATTCGATCCCGAATGTGCACGCGGACTTGTGCAAAGATTAGGAGATTTTCCTGTAGGTAGCTACGTCTTGCTTCAACACAACAACGTAGGTTTAGTTATACGCAACTATGGAAAGGGAGACTCTTGTTACTGCGATGTTGGGAAAATCAATTTTTCATCAGGTTCGCCTGAAGCCGGTGGAATTGTTGAAGTTAAATCCAAAGCGGACGTAATAGATACATTTGACATATAAGTGGACAATCTGTTCACAGAAATGTTTTTCTTAGATTTATTGCAAGCGTCTTTTTGTGTATAATCTCAATGTCCCGAATACGTTTTCGGGGGGAGAGTATGAAGCGGTTATATAGAACGGCGTTTCTGGTGATTGTCACAGCGCTTTGCGCGCTCGTCAATCTGTCCGCGCGGATGGAGATTCAGAGACGCATGAACAAAGCAGTACAACCGTTGACTGGAGCAAAGGGGCGCGCAAGCTCACCACGTTGAGCGGTCACAGCGGCAGTGTTTTCTCCGTCGCTTTTTCACCTGACGGACGATATGCGCTTACTGGAGACGGGGATAACATAGCGATACTTTGGGAAGTAGCGGGCGGATAAGCGGTTGAAAAGGGCAGCACTAATTGAGTGAAATCAATTCAATGTTGTTTTTGCACCTAAAGCGCAAAGCCAGACTAAAAGCAACAAACAAGCAATAGCCTGCTCCTGTACAGCGCCCAGTCTTGGGCGCACGGTCTTAATTGTTCAACTATTGGAGCGTCCAAGACTGGACGCTGTACAGATATAATCGGGTGATAAACAGAATTGCAAACCCTCCAGTAATGCCGCCACAGGTGTTTACTCCTATGTCGGAGTGCGCCGGCTTGCCGGCGCTTTTCTTCAAGGCAGCTTGCTGCCGCTATCTTTGGATGAGGTTGCTCGCGCCAATGTGCGGGATACATGCATCGTCTTTGTTTCTTTGAAAAACAGGCTAGAAGCCTGTGCTACTTTGCGGATTCGGAGGCAAGCTCTGAAAGGAAAAGCGGGAGCAAGCTCCCGCACTCCGATAAAGAGCGATACTGTGGGAAGCGATGAAGTAAGCATCGGATAAAAGAGAGCGGCGTTTTGATGCGCATTTAGAAGATACCCCTAAAATACTCATGCTCCTGTACTGCGCCCAGTCATGGACGCACGGTTTTAATTGTTCAACTATTGGAGCGTCCAAGACTGGACGCTGTACAGATATAATCAGGTGATAAACAGTATTGCAAACCCTCCAGTAATGCCGCCACAGGTGTTTACTCCTATGTTGGAGTGCGCAGGTTTGCCGCCGCACCCGATACCAGACTAGTATTCGTCTTCCATTTCCAGCAAAATCGTGCATTGTAGATTCGCCAATCGCACTGTAATCTGCTATATTCCTGTCGTCCAACGGTTCTCGGAGCATGTTATGAAGAAGCTGTCGGTTGTCATCGTTTCTTTACTGCTTGCGTTAATGTTCATATCGGCGGATGCGGCGACCGGTACGTCGTCCGGCGGAATCGATCCGAGTGCGTTCGTCGTTTCATCGCAAGCTGTACCTTTTAACGTGATAGTAATCGGCTGGGACGGGGCGCAGCGCGAGCACACGTACGATCTGCTCGAAGCGGGCAGGCTTCCGAACCTCGAACGGCTCGCGAAAGACGGCGCGCTGACCGACATCTACATCTACGAAAACACCGCCACGAAAGCGGGCTGGGCGCAGATTCTGACGGGGTACAATGCGGCGGTCACGGGTGTGCACACGAATTCGAAATACCAGCCGATACCGAAGGGATATTCGATTTTCGAGCGGCTAGAAGAGCGTTACGGCGTGGACAACATTGCGACACTCGCGGTTATCGGAAAGCTCAATAATGTGGGTTGCGCCGCTCCGAAACTCGTGCCCGTATCGGATTTGGATAAAATCAAGAATACCAAACGTCGTAAAAAAATGCAGAGGCAGTTCAAAGCCGAGGGCGAACTCGTCGAGAAGGACGGTATCAAGTATTACTCGATTCCCGGCGAGCCGTGGTACACGGTGAAAGATTCGATGGACCTGTTCGAAAACGGGTTGCACGAAAACGACAAAGTTGGTGCGCGAGCGCTCGAAGTGCTAGACGAATACGCTGCGAAACCGTTTTTCTATTTCATTCACTTTGCGGACGTGGATTCGCAGGGGCACAAGTTCGGCGAGAACTCGGATGAGTACAGCGCGGCAATCGAAAACTCCGACAAATGGCTCGGACGGATACGTTACGAACTCAAGAAGTTGGGAATCGCAGACAGGACGCTTGTTTATCTCACGAGCGATCACGGATTCGACGAAGGCTTGAAATCGCACAAGGATGCGCCGTTCGTGTTTCTCGCCACGAACGACAAGACGGTTTATATGCAGAATTCGCTCGATATAGTGGGCAATCCACGCCTTTCGAGCCTCGAATCGACATCGACGCGTAACGCAGCTGCAACCCGTGCGGACATCACTCCCACGATTCTCGAAAGATACGGCTTCGATCTGACCGCTATCGAACCTGCGTTGAACGGCGTGGCGCTGGATCAGAGGTTATTTACTTCGTGATCGAATCAATCACACTCTGTAAACCACCTTGCCCTCTCTAAGTATGGTTCGATAAATTGGACCGATGCTGTCGCCGTACTCACGAATATCTTCTTCAGTTGCCACGATAATATCGAAATCTCGCCCGATACCAGAAATTATCGAATGAAGATATGCCATTGTGTTTAGCCGGTGTGTGCCGTCCGGCATTATTACCAATAGGTCTATGTCGCTTTCTTCGTTCGCGTCTTCGCGAGCCTGCGAGCCAATTAGTATTATCTGAACGGGATTGACTGCATCGACAATCTGTCTGACGATGCTCTCAATCGCTAGATCGATACTTAACGCTTGAACCGACATGCTGACATATTATAACCTATAGGATTACTTGCATTGACACTGCGGTCTGGGGCTTTTCCTTATATAATATGTCAGCTTCGGTTTTGTAATCACCACTCGCTTATAATGCACACGTGCGGATATTTATCAACGCGCTGTCGCTTTCGAATACCTACGGAATCGGGCGGTATACACGCGCGCTTCTGGAGGGGCTTGAGCGCGTCGACAGGCGCGGTTTTGAAGTGAACGTGTATTTACGGCAGGGAGACGAGAAACCGTTTCAGGAAAGTGGCGCGTTCAAATTCGTATATCCCGCTTCGTCGAAAGCGAATCGGCTGGTTCTAGAACAGATAGAGCTGCCGACAATTATCGCCAGAATCAAACCTCGTGTGTATTTCTCGCCGGATTTCACACTGCCGACAATATGCAATGCCAAACTTCGAATCGTGACAGTACACGACCTGCTCGTTTATACGAATCCCGAAAGCGTGAGTCTGCGGGCACGCGTGTTGTACCGGTCGTTTCTGCCGCGGGCGATGAAAAACGCGCACCTAATCTTTGTCGATAGCAACGACACACGCAAGCGTGCGATTGAGATGTTCGAAGGCGCGGATATCAAAGCTGTCGTCGTGTACCCGGCACTCGACAGGCGGTTCACCGAACAGGTTTCGATGCACAATAACCCGGTATATGATAAGGGTACCCTTGAGCACCAAGCAATAAAAATCGACTCCCAACCTTGGCTTATACAAAAGGAGATAACAAGACCCTTTTTGCTATACGTCGGCAGCAACAGCAGCCGCAAAAACCTGCAAATGTTAGTAAACCGGTTCGCGGAATTGAAAACGAGTTTGAATGTTCCTGAAAATTTGGTTATTGTAGGTTGCGACGGCAGCTTGAATACCCATGAGAACGGTATATTCGATATAGGATTTCAGTCCGACGAAGTGGTTATGAGCCTTTATAAAAACGCAATCGGTCTATGCTTGATATCAAGCGAGGAAGGTTTCGGGTATCCGGTCGCGGAAGCGCTTGCCTGCGGTTGCCCCGCACTTATAACAAAAAACTCGGCTATGAGTGAGATAAGCAAAGATGGGAAAGGCATTATAGAGATAGACCCGTCGATAGGGGACGAAGTCAGAATAGGTTTAGTTCGTCTGATAAAAGAAAACGAGCGGCTGCGTAACGAAATCGACCGTTTAGATATAACGAAAAGGTTCAGCCCCGAACGGCTGGCGAACGAGTTTCTTAACTTTTGTGCGATGCCGATTTCATGGTGAGGTGCATAAATCAGTTTTAATCATAGTGCGGTACGGTTTGCGCTCTTGCTAAAACGTCACAATCCGGTCGCTGTCCGCAATCCAGTTTATGAGGTCGGGCAGAGTCGAAACGATCGCATCGGGAAGCATATCTGTAACATCGATATGAGCGCGATCGATACACGTCCCGCAAGCACGTAGTTTCGCGCCGGTTTCTAGCGCATGAACAAGCAACGCATACGTATCAATTTGAGCCATAGCAAAACTCATATGTGCGTTCCACACGCCGTCGTTAAGCAGAAATATCCTGACTTCTCCGCCCATTTCGAGAGCTTTGTTGGCAACTCTCACTGCGTTCCACGCGATGTCCGTTCCGTCGTCCGCTCTACGATTTATGATAACCAAAAGCTTCATACTAACCACCTTTTTAAGGTAGCTTAATTTAGCACACGCTTTTCTGTGTTACGAGCTGGAAACAACAAGCGCTATGTTTAGCTTGCGAATAAGATGGTACAATTTGTCTGTGATTGCTATGCTTACTTTGAGAACTTATCTGGCATTTAGCGTTTGTGCACTGCTGGTGTTGACTGGAAGCTGTGCGAGGGACTCTCTGAAAGGCGCACCGCAAGCAGCCGAAAGCATCAAGATAACCGCACGGTTCGATTCGCTTCAGGATCAACTTTTCTATTTTTTCGTTTTTAACTTCACGAACGCGGCATCACCGTCTGAATCCAAGCGACCTGAACCAAACGTCAGCGGCATAGATAGAGGAAAGAATTGGGAGCTGTACATTGTTTACCACCATACAGGCGGCAATACAGGCGCCGTATGGGAAGTGTTGCGCCGTGTACCCGGCGATGGCAACTATTGGGTTGACGAGATTCCAGAGCCGCTCATGCAGCAGTTTTATTATTTGAATGCGTCTGCAACCGGCAATATGTTGACAATCGAATTGGATCCGCTCGAACTCGTCGATCCTAACAATGCGGTTCCTAGCAAGTTCATTCTCGACGTAATGTCGGCTGATACAGGTATTGATAAACAGATGAATCCAGAGGATCGCGGGCTTGTTTATGACTGGCTGGACGAAATTCTAATTGTGGATATTGAAGTGGGAAGGAGAGTCGAAGAACGCGATCTTTTAATCGAAGAATTCGACGATTCAACCAATTTGATTCAAGGAAGCGATTTGATTTATTGGACTGTCGAAGTTAAATAATCCGTTTTTAAGGTTTCGATTTTTTTTGATATCGGGGTGGAGATGGGCTGCATTAAACGAATCACGAGTTGCTTGATCACGTTGATCATAACGGTAGTCGTTATCGCCGGTGGATTATATTTATACCTAGTTCCTCAAATGACGGCGCGCATCGAAAACGGGCTTAGAAAAAAGCTTATGCTCGGACCGTCTGCAACCGTAGAAATCAGCGATACGGGACTTAGAGCTTTGTCGCAAGGTCGAATAGAACGCGTGAAAGTAGAAGCGGACGAAGCTCGTATTGACAACTATGTCGTGAAAGATTTGAAGTTTGAAGCGGAAGGTTTAAAGTTCGACTTAATCAAAACCGTTTTAATGAACGATCCTACTATCGAGTCGCTCGGAGAAGGCGATTTGGAATTTCATGTGACAGCGACGGCGTTGCAGGAAGCATGGGAAAAAGCCGCATCAAAGATCGGCATCTCGGATTTAACGCTGACGCTGTTGCCAGAAGATCTTGGAATCAAGCTTGAAGGTGTCTGGAAAATCTCTATGTTGAAAGCTGAATATCCGTTCGAAGCAACCGGCAAACTAAATCTCGATAGCGATTCGATTCTGTTCTTTACAATACCTGAAGTAAAAATCGGCAAACTCGAAATCGGGTTGGCAAAGCTACAGGACATGCTCGCGGGAATAAGCCCGCGCATCAATCTCGGCGATTATAAGGTAAAGCTAAATCTGGACGATGTTCGGTTTTCAAAAGACGGACTAAGAATACGTGCACGCGCAGAGAGCGACGATTCGGCTGCGACGACCGATCCGCTGATTTTAGATATTCCGCTGAGATAGCAATCGCTTAATTGCATTAATCACTTGTGCGGCATCTCAACTTCCTTGTTTGCGTTGACTTCGCGTAGATGCACCTATAACTTTTCTTTGTTATAACTAGATTTTGCTTGCGTCCTTGTGCGAATTCCTAACAACTCTTAGTGTGGAAGTTGTTATAGAAGCACAAGTATCACACTTATACACGTAGGTGCTTCAAGACGTAGAAGACGCAGGCTTATGGGGCTACGGTTGTTCTTTAGCGATAATAGGCACAAATCCGTCGTGGCGTTCTATAACTGGAACGAACTTATTCTCCGATATGAAACAAGAAGCGCGTCTGACGGATCAGGAAGCTGGTCATTCAACGATGCGATAAACAGACGAAACTAGTTTGTTCGTTGGAGTGGGTACTGTTTGTGGGAAGGTTGGTATAGCCTATTATGATTTTGACTCTAAAATGTTAAATTTGCCTTGAAAAAAAACAAATTTGGTTTGATTGAAGATATTGAGTTTGCTAACCCGTTTTGTGCAAATAGTGTGCAAACGCGTTATACTTTTCCTCTCTTACCTTTTGACGGTGGTGTTTATGCCGATTTACGAGTACAAGTGTAGAAAGTGCAATACAATTTTCGAGGCGATTCAGAGTTTCGGAGCGTCTTCGCCAACGCGTTGCGACGCTTGCGGTGCTTCAAGCCAATATCTGACAAGATTGATCAGCACATCGCAGATTGTTTTCAAAGGTTCAGGTTTTTATCTGACCGACAACAGGCAAGCGAAGAACTCCGCTTTGGACACTTCACCAGTTACTAAAACTGCAAGCGAACCGGTTGCGGTTACTGCTGAAAAACCCGTAGTAGCAGAAACAAAACCAGTAGAAGCAACAAAACAGGAAAAAAGCGAGTAATTTTTCTAAAAAAGAAACTCACAATAAGTTAGTTAATTCAGGCGAGCTTGCTAATCCCTTCCATAAACGGCTTAAGCGCGAGAACGATTTCTTCCATAAATCTGTCTTCGTTAAACCTCATTGCGTTTTCTCTGCAGTCATCTATCGAGATATCCAATGCGGAGAGCTTATTCACGGCATCGCTGATAGAATCCGGCGATTCTTCGTAGAACAAGACGCCGGTTTTACCGTCAATTACTGTCTCAAGCGCGCCGCCTTTCCCATATGCAACAACAGGACGTCCGCAGGCTTGCACTTCGACAGGAGTTAAACCGAAATCCTCAAAACTCGTAAAAATCAATGCGCGAGAATTTTGATACAATGCTCGCAGTTCGTCATCGTTTACGGAGCCTAGAAACTCTACGTTTGGCGTTGCCATAGTCTTCAAAACCGCTTCTTGAGGTCCAGCACCTACGACCAATAGCGCTTCCGATCGTGAAGCAAAAGCGCGGATTGCCAAATCAACACGCTTGTATGGAACAAATCTGCTTACGACTAAATAGTAATCTCGTTCCGCAGTCAGGTCCGGCTGAAAGTGGTTAGTGTTAACTGGAGGGTATATCAGCGTACTTTTCCGTTGGTACGTCTTCTCAATTCGACGACCTACCGTTTCGCTAATAGCGATGAATTTATCAACGCGTTGCGCTGCACAGTAGTCCCACATCCGCAGATAATGAGCCGTCCACTCGAAAACTCTTCGTTTGATGCCGCTTAGTTTGGTTAGTTTCAAGTAGTCGTGATGAAGATCCCATATATACCGAGTCGGGGTGTAGCAATAACAGATGTGAGCCTGATCTTCTCTTGTTAGCGCTCCTTTAACGCAGCAGTGACAGCTCGATAGGATTATGTCATAATCGCTTAAATTCCATTGTTCAACGGCGCGTGGCATGAGCGGAAGATAGTTTGGATACTTATTTGACGCGTCAGGAAGTTTGTCTATGAAGCTTGTAATTATCCGCGCATTACCCAATTCAGGCGGTAGATTCCGTCTATTGCATACGAGAGTATAGATCGGTGCGGTTGGGAACAATTTGTGAAAGAGAATGAGACAACGCTCGGCACCGCCGAATGTCGTCAGCCAATCATGCAGAATTGCGATCCTTGGTGGGCGCACGTGTCATTATACCAAGTCATCTATTTCTGCATCTTAACAAGAGACTTATCCTGGCAAATCGTAAAACCCAACTACCTCTTCTTCCTCGACAGTATCGTTCTGACCGTTTCCGAATGAAGCAATTCGACGACTGTATTCGCGATAAAGCTCGGCAGCTTCTTTATCCTGCTCCATTTCACAAAACGAAATCATTTCATTTACATACTTGGTTGCTGTATCTAAATCGCCAGCATCAATTAGCGTACGAAGGTGCACCTCATGCCGCCTGTCTTCTGCATTAACGGGATCGGAAACGTAGGCAGATTTGAAATGACGATAAGCCTTGTAACGATCAGCCAAGAATGCTTTGTTGTAGGGGTTCTTGCTAGCAGGAACCATTTGATCCCCCTATAAAAAATAGGTGTACAAGAAAATAACAACTACAACTTGTTAAACATAACTACAACGACGACGATTTCAAACATGTACATTATACCCAGATGAGTGAATTTATGCAATCGCAGAAAAAAATCTCTACGGATATTATAGATCGCGCTAGACGTTAAATTTACCACTTACAAGAGCGCGATTCCTACGTCCCCCAGAAGCTTATCAAGAAGCGAAACGGGCAGCCCTACGACATTGAAATAGCAGCCATTGACGCGGCGAACGAGAAGCGAACCGATCCCTTGTATAGCATAGCTTCCCGCTTTGTCGAAAGGCTGATCCCGCTCAACATATGTTTCAATTTTGGTTCGATTTAAACGGTTAAAAGTGACTGATGTTTTTTCTGTACCTATCAATTCAAGCCCTTCGGCTATGTTCACGAGCGCGAGCGATGTATATACAAAATGCGTCTGCCCCGAAAGAAGCGTCAGCATCTCGACTGCATCATCTTTGTCACGCGGCTTGCCAAGCACTCTGCCCTCGATAACTACTATTGTATCCGCTCCAAGCACTTTGCGATTTACATTTGTTTGTGCGACAGAATACGCTTTGAGAAGCGCAAGCCTTTCGATGCGCTCGATTAATTTTGTTTCATCGTCGATTCTAATATTCGATGTTAAACTTCCCGATAGCAGCAGTTCTTCATCGACGCCACTCGGAGAAATTATTTCGAATTCAACGCCAAGCGATTCGAGAATCGCTTTTCGTCGAGGCGAAGTGCTTGCCAGAATCAATTTATCATTTGACACTTAGCGAGTTTAACATAATAGACAAGGAGCAGCTTTCGATATTCAGCATGTGAATAGGTATATCTTATATCAATCTTTTCGACGACAAAACTACTTATAACGCGAAATTGTACTAGAATGTTTGCTCGTATTTTCGGAGGACAGGCACAAGATGCTTTCTTATGATCTTGGTTTGAACAGTTTGGCGCAACTGACAGCTATCAAAGTCGGTCAGCAGGCTGGCGATTACGTTGGACTAGACGTTTGGCCCGCATGGGCTTGGATTGCCTTTATCGCATTCGTCTTCGCTATGCTTACGCTCGACTTAGGCATCTTTCACAAGAAAGCACATATCGTTGAGATGAAAGAAGCTCTTTTGTGGTGCGGGTTCTGGATATTGCTTGCGCTGTTATTCTGGGTTTTTTTGTTCTTCTCCAAAGGCTCCGTAGTCGCTCTTGAATTTTTCACAGGCTACATAATTGAAAAATCGTTGTCTATAGACAACATATTCGTTTTTATTCTGATTTTTTCATATTTCAACGTTCCGCCGCAATATCAGCATCGAATACTTTTCTGGGGAATTGTAGGAGCGCTTGTTATGCGCGCGGCTTTAATATTCGCCGGTGTCGCTTTGATTCATCGGTTTGAATGGATCGTTTTTGTGTTTGGTGGTCTTTTGATTTTTTCCGGCATCAAAATGGCATTTTCTAAAAACAAAAAATTTAACCCTGATAAAAATCCTGTCGTTAAGCTATTCAAACGATTCTTCAATGTCACGGATGATTATCACGGTCAGAAGTTCTTCATACTCGAAAAAGGCAAGTTGTTTGCCACGCCTATGTTCGTGATCTTACTGCTAATCGAGG